>CAITXW010000081.1 GCA_903896425.1 uncultured beta proteobacterium
GGCAAAGGCGAACAATCGGTTCGCCTTTTTTTGTTTCTTACTGGAGAAGATGCGCATGTTTGATTTTGTCCGAAAGCACACGAAGATCATGATGGGCTTGATGTTCTTGCTGATCATCCCGTCCTTCGTGCTATTTGGCATCAATAGCTACGATCGCTTGCGTGACAAGGGCGAGGCTGTTGCGCGTGTCGGCGGTCAGGATATCAGTCAGGGTGAATGGGATGCGGCGCACAAGACGCAGGTCGAGCGCATGCGCGCGCAGGCGCCTAATGTTGACGTCAAGCTGTTCGATACGCCCGAGGCGCGTTACGCCACGCTGGAGCAACTGGTGCGCGAACGCGTGCTGGCGCAGGCTGCCGACAAGTTCAAACTCACCACCAGTGACGCGCGACTGGCGCGCGACCTGCAGGAAGACCCCAGCATTGCCGCCATGCGTCTGCCCAATGGCAAACTCGACATGGAGCGTTACCGCCAACTGGCTGCGAGCCAGGGCATGACACCCGAAGGTTTTGAAGCGCGCGTGCGCCATGATCTGTCGGTGCGTCAGGTTGAGGCTGCGTTGGTCAACACCGGTTTTTCTGCCGCGAGTCCGGCCGATGTGGCCCTGAACGCGTTCTTCGAGCGGCGTGAGGTACAGATTGCCAACTTTTTGAGCGCTGATTTCGTCGCCAAGGTGGCGCCGACAGATGCCGAACTGGAAACCTTTTACAAGGCCAACGAGGCGATGTTTCAGGCTGCCGAGCAGGCCAGCATTGAATACGTGATGCTGGATCTGGAATCGGTCAAGAAGAGCATTGTCATCAACGAGGCCGATCTCAAATCCTATTACGAGCAAAACGTGGCGCGTCTGAGTGGCAATGAGG
Organism: uncultured beta proteobacterium; assembly: GCA_903896425.1. Lineage (GTDB taxonomy): Bacteria > Pseudomonadota > Gammaproteobacteria > Burkholderiales > Burkholderiaceae_C > Rhodoferax. The sequence goes on from CAITXW010000081.1 coordinate 864, forward strand.
AACGCCGTGCCAGCCACATCCTGATCAATGCCGCCAAGGACGCTCCTGCCGCTGACCGGGAAAAGGCCAAGGCACGTGCCACCGAATTGCTGCAGCAGGCGCGCAAGGCGCCCGACAGCTTTGCCGAACTGGCCAAAAAGAACTCGCAGGACACCGGCTCGGCTGCCAGCGGCGGCGATCTTGATTTCTTTGCGCGTGGCGCCATGGTCAAACCATTTGAGACGGCAGCTTTTGCCATGAAGAAGGGTGAGATCAGTGATTTGGTGGAGTCTGATTTTGGTTACCACATCATCAAGCTCACCGACATCAAAGCGCCCAAGCAGCGCAGCTTTGAGGAATTGCGTGCCAGCATCGAGGCCGACCTCAAGACCCAGCAGGCACAGCGCAAATTCGCTGAGACGGCCGAGGCCTTCACCAACGGTGTCTATGAGCAGTCAGACAGCCTGAAGCCAGTGGCCGACAAGTTGAAACTGGAGATCAAGAGCGTTGCCGGCGTCACGCGCAAGCCTGCTGCGGGTGTCACCGGGATCGCAGCCAATGCCAAGTTCCTGGCCGCGATTTTCGGACCGGACGCAGTCCAGAAGAAGCACAACACCGAAGCCGTCGAGACTGCTCCGAACCAGTTGACCGCCGGGCGAGTGACACAGTACGTTGCGGCGCGGACCCTGCCGTTTGCCGAAGTGCGCGCGCAGGTTCGTGAGCGCGTCGTGGCCGCGCGTGCGGCGGAATTGGCAAACAAGGAAGGCGCTGACAAGTTGGCGGCCTGGAAGGCGGCGCCGGCATCGGCCGTGCTACCGACTGCGGTTGTGGTTGCGCGCGATCAGGCACAAACTGTTTCGCCGCGGATTCTGTCGGCTGTGTTGCGCGCCGACGCGTCAAGCTTGCCGGCCCTGGTAGGTGTCAATCTGGGTGCTCAGGGCTATGCCGTGGTGCGCATCAACAAGATCGTGCCGCGTCCGACGCCAGTAGCCGAGGCTGTCAAGCAGGATCGCGGGCAATATGCGCAGTGGTGGACTGCGGCTGAAAACGAGGCTTATTACGGTCTGCTCAAAGACCGTTTCAAGGCCGAGTTCATGGTGGCACAGCCCCCGCGCAGCATCGCCGACGCTGCGTTGGCAGCGTCCCGCTAAGCAGCAACGGGTATAATCGAAAACACGGTGGCTGTAGCTCAGTTGGTAGAGTCCAGGATTGTGATTCCTGTTGTCGTGGGTTCGAGCCCCATCAGCCACCCCAATTAAATCAACGACTTAGCCCGGTTTCTGCCGGGCTTTTTCGCTTCCAATGCCCCTAAATTTCCCACGGTGGGAAATGGATGCATTAATTCGCGCTGCGGAACACCTCTTTGTTCCGGTCATAAACGCGAGCCGTTGTTTCTTTGTTGGCGTGCAAATCAGGCAGTTCGCCGGTATTTCTTTTGTGCTTGCTGGCGTAAAACGCTCGAAGATCATGGAAGGTGAAGCGAGTTTCCGCCGTTAAGACTTTCTGTTTGATGGCTTCCAACACACAGCGCTGCCAAAGGGTTTTGAATCCTCGGTCCGAGTACTGCGTGTTGTCTCTGCTTGGGAAGACATAAAGGCAATCTTTTTTCCTGATAGCCTCAAGTCGGGCCAGCAAAGATGCAAGGGCAGGGCTGATGTTCACCACCTCGATGATTTGCTCCCTCTTTCTTCCACGTTGTTTGGCTCGTATTGTCCGAATGACACCTCCATTTCGGTCAACTTGCGGCCAGGTCAAGTGAAGAAACTCGCATTTGCGGTTTCCTGCAAGACTTGCGTATTCGGCCGCCATGCCGACAATGCGGCGCTGCGGCGTCTGCACTGTCAACCAATCAAGGTACTTTGCTAGCAAGGCCTCGGCAGGCGCTTCAGTTCTTGGTTCAAGTTGGTGGGGTTCAACACCGATCGTTGCATTGATCGTGCATACCCCGAGCTTGATGCCATGGCCAAAAAGGTTGGACAGAAGGGCTTTTTCCGTGTTTGCGCGTTTGGGCGATGCGGCCCGTTCAATGTGCACATATCGTGAGACCATGGGTGCGTCAATGTGGCTAATTTGCATCTTGCCGAATGTCTTTTCGATCTGCTTCCACGCTTGGGTATAGTCATCCCTAGTGCTATTAACCAGCTTTTTCCAGCGGATCGACGGCGCGTCCGAGTCGGTGTATTTGTCCCACACCCACTTCAATGTACCTTGGTCTTTGTTATTTCCAAGTAGGTCTAAAACCTTTCGAATGGCAGTGATGCGATCCTGACCAAGCGTTATTGGTTTGCCACCGAGAGGGTGGTAGCGGTAAGTGCAAGTCTTGCCGTTAGCCCATAAGCGGGCTTCCATCAGCGGGAGTAAACCGAGTGCGCTTTTTCTTTCTCTATTTCTACTCATCGATGAACTCCCCATGCAGGACCATTTGCCGCTGAAACTAAGGCATTGTTACCAACGCCCCTGACATCATCATAGTGCGCTCGATTTACGAGGGGTGCGCCATTGGGTTTTCGGTGGACGCGCAGGCCCAAGGATTTCAAAAAACGTACTTTTGCTGCTGACTGCCTAAGCCCAGCGCATATGGCATCGATCTCGCTGTCGGTTAGGTCGGCCGTCATATCGTTTTCCTCTTCATTGCATCCAACAAGATGTCCTGCACTGCGCGTTTCGTCTGCACGCGCTCAATCACCATTTCATCAACAGTGTCCCTGGCAATAATGTTGTGAACAAATACCGCCCGGTCGTGACCAGCCTGCATCTGCCGCGTCGGGCCGATGCGCTCCAAAATCTGCATGCGTTCCTCAAGATTCCACCAATGACCGAAATAGACCAGGATGTTTCCGCCGTCCTGCAGGTTGAGGCCATGACCGGCAGACGCCGGGTGGGCGAACAGGATTGAGATATGTCCGGCGTTCCAGCGCCGGATCGTGTCGGGGTCCGAGTCCAGAGACTTGCCCTGCGGAAAGGCGCGCATCAATCGCACCAGATCGCTCTTGAAGTGATAAGCCATGTTTGGGGCTGCTGTCAATGATGCCTTCGTCTGCTCCAACCTGATACCACCCGACACCGATGATGATCTCAAACGCTCAGGCATGTGGGTTGGTGGGCCCATTGAGTATTCCCGCGACTTGTACAAGGAGGCAAGCCGGCAGAACTACACCTGCGTCTCAAGCTTTCGCCGGGGTGAGGCGGGGGTCTATCACCGCCAGATTGAATTCTTTGAGGCCCTGCATTTCATTGTGCTCGACGATATTGGGACCAAGGTGCAGGTTGATCCGCGCACGCTCGGCTTTGGCGAGCCCACATATATCAATGAGACTTCCCCGGGGAACCATCAGTGGTTCTACCGCTTGAAGGAACCGGTGCGGGATGTGTCGGTTGCCAGTTACCTCACCAAGCAGGTGCTGGCCACGCCGGTGCAGGGCTTTCTCATGACGGATCAAGGCTCCAAAGGCATTACCCGTCTGTGCAAGTTGCCAGTGGGCATGAACCTGAAGTTGTCCCTTGGAACGCCCTGGCGCAACCAACAGATTGGGTGGCGACCAGACCTTGCATATACCGCCGATGAAATTGCCGCCTGGTTTGGCATGACCTTGGGTACCGTGCCACAGGTTAGTGCTGCCAGCGCGGCCTCAGCGGAGGAGTCAGGTGGGCATTCCCTCATTGGAGCCTTGCAGTCTGCCGGATTACTGAAGTCCGGTCAGCAGAAAGGCTCGGGTTGGTGGGACATCCGCTGCCACCGATCGCACTTGCACACCAAGGGAGTGGAAAACGGGACGGCCGTGAAGATTCGAGAGGATGGGTCTTGGACTTACAAATGCCAGCACGGTCACTGTGCCGATCTGATGCCGAGAGATTTATATCGCTGGTTGGTGGAGCAGGGGTATTCGGTAACACCGCCACAACATCGAACAAATGTGGCGCGCATCGATCGCGCGCGTCTGCCGTTCAGTCAGACGCCCCAGGGCGAGGAAGAAGATGAGTTTGGCTTTCTCGATCCCGACGATGGTGGGGCAAACGAGGAGGTGGATTACCCGGATCCTGAACTTGCCGGCGGTAGCGCAGGTGGAACAGTGGCAAGCGGATCAGGCGGAAGCCGGCCAGAGATCTATATCGATCCTGGATTGCTTGACAGTATTGTGAAGAGCTGCGCGCAACTTCTCGATGACGTTGTGTTCAAACGGGGGGACTACCTTGTGCGGATCGGCAGAGCATCCGAGTTAAGCGACGGCATCAATCGAATTGGCACCCAGCCGTTGGTAATTTCAGTGAAGCGGCAATGGTTGGTGCGGGAGTTAACCCGGCGTGCAAGCTTCTTGCGGTGGGACAGGCGCATGAACGACTACAAGGTGGTTGATTGTCCGGTGAATGTTGCCAGCACCGTTGAAACCGGGACAGATGATGAAACCTTTCGACCACTGACGGCGCTGGCCAATGCGCCGTTCTTACGTGAAGACGGAACGATCTGCTCCAAGGCTGGGTATGACGAAGAAACGGGTATCTATTACGCGCCCAACTTTAAGTTTCCGTCCATTGTCCCGCAGCCAACCTGGCTCGATGCGCGTGCCAGCCTGGATGAACTTTTGGAATTGGTAAAGCAGTTCCCCTTCGCCAATGAAGCCTCGCGCTCGGTCTTCCTGGTGGATGTGCTGACAGCAGTAGCGCGACCCACCTTACCAAAATCACCCGTGGTGCTGTACAGCGCCACCATGGCGGGCACTGGCAAGACGCTCATGGCGTCGATCGCCAATCTCATTGCATACGGTCATGCAACCACGCACCCCTGGCCAAATGGCAACGAGGAGGAACTGAAGAAGGTCTTTACCTCGATTCTGCTGGCGGGTGATCCGGTGGTGGTTTTTGACAATTTGCCGAACGGGGGCGTCATAAAAAGTGCCGCACTGTCCCAGTTTGCAACCTCCGATGATTACGCTGATCGCAAGCTCGGGGAATCCGAGCGGGTGCGGTTTAAGAACCGCACGCGTGTGGTGCTTA
>CAITXW010000082.1 GCA_903896425.1 uncultured beta proteobacterium
CTCGGCGCAGAAAGCTTTCAGGAAATGGAAGGCCAGCGCCGGAATATCGTCGCGCCGCTCGCGCAGGGCCGGTGCATGAATCGGAAAGACATTGATGCGGTAGTACAGATCCTCGCGGAAGGTGCCTTCAGCCACCATTGCCTTGAGGTCCTTGTTGGTCGCCGTCACCAGGCGGACGTTGGTCTTTTGCGTCACCGTGCTGCCCACTGGTCGGAATTCGCGCTCCTGAATCACGCGCAGCAACTTGGCTTGCGTTGAGAGCGGAATATTGCCGAATTCGTCCAGAAAGAGGGTGCCGTTGTTGGCGACCTCGAACATGCCACGCTTGTTCGCCACCGCGCCGGTAAACGACCCCTTGGTGTGCCCAAACAGTTCGCTTTCCAGCAGGTTCTCGCTCAGCGTGTTGCAGTCAACCGTGACGAAAGGCTGGTCCTTGCGCAGGCTGTTGTAGTGAATGGCGCGGGCAATCACTTCCTTGCCGGTGCCGCTCTCGCCGGTGATCATGACCGTGGTATTGGTTGGCGCGCACTTGGCGATCAACCCAAACACCGCCTGCATCGGTGCGCTCGAGCCAATGATGTTCTCGAAACGGTACTTGGAGCCGACCTCGCTCTTGAGGCTGCGGTTTTCCTGCAACAGGCGCCGGCGCTCCAGGGCACGGTCCACCACGTGCTTGAGCTCATCCGGGTCAAAGGGTTTGGACAGGTAGTCAAACGCACCCAATTTCATGGCCTTGACGGCGGTCTGTATCTGCGACAGCCCGGTGACCATGATCACGTCCACGTCCGGGTGGCGCTCCTTGACCTGCTGCAAGACCTCCAGCCCATCCATGCCCGGCATCATGATGTCGAGCACCAGCAGGTCGTACTCGCTCTCGTCGACCCGGCGCAGGGCGTCTGCGCCATCCTGTGTGGAATCGACGGCGTAGAGCTGGCTGTCGCTGAGAATGCGCCGGCAACTCCGGATCACAATCTCCTCGTCGTCAACGATCAGGATTCTGGCGCTCATTGTTTTCTCTCGTCTGCAACAGGTGTGGTTTCATTTGAAGGTGGCGTCACGGGCAGACAAACGCGGAACGTGGTGCCGACACCGACGACGCTCTCAACGCTGATCTTGCCGCCGTGGGCTTTAACGATGCCGTAACTGACGGACAAGCCCAATCCAGTCCCCTTGCCAACCTCCTTGGAGGTAAAAAACGGGTCAAAAATTCTCTGTAGATTGGCCTGCGGAATGCCACACCCGGTGTCGATGACAACCACCTCCACCGTCGGCACCACCGTGCCATCAGCCTTGGCTTTATCCGCGCGGGAATGGGTTTGCACCGTGATGCTGCCCTTGCCCTCGATCGCCTGCTGCGCGTTGACCAGCAGATTCAGGATGACCTGCTTGATCAGATCCGCATCGCCCCAAATCTGCGGCAGCGCCGGATCAAATTCAATGACGATCTCGATCTGTTGCAAGGACGCAGGGCGCTCGACAAAGCGCACCGTGTCTTCAATTACCCGATTCAGGTTGTAGAACCCTTTGACTGGAACTTTTTCACGTGCGAAATCAAGCAGGCGTTTGATGATGCTGGCGCAGCGCTTGGTCTCGCGAATGACGAGGTCCAGATCTTCCGCGTCCTCGCTGCCCTCCGGGGCCTTCTTGCGCATCAGCGAGGTGAAGGTCAGCACACCGGTCAGCGGATTGTTCAACTCATGCGCAATGCCCGAGGCCAGAACGCCAATCGACGCCAGTTTCTCGCCTTGCGCCACTTCCGCCTTGGCTGCCAGCAATTCCTGGGTCCTTTGCGCAACCTTCAGCTCCAGCGTCTGCACCAGTTGCTCCATCTCGCGCCGCGACTCATCCAACGCAGTGGTCATGTGATTGAAAGAACCGGCTACGCGGCCGAATTCATCGCTGCTGCGCACGGGAATAGCGTGATCAAGTTCGCCAGAACTTACCCTTTCAGCACCGGTTGCGAGATCCTTCAAGGGCAAGTAGATCAGGCGCTGCAGCAGCACGCCCAGGGTGAGCGCAAACAGGATGATGAAGCCCACCGAGATGCCGATAACATAAATCGCGTGGGATCGCATGGACTCGTCCATCTCATCGAGCGAATAGGCAACATCGACAATCCCCAGCACCGATTGGTTCTGTGGATGCTCGTGGCAGGAAGCCGATGAGCAGGAGGGCTCATTGCGGATCGCATGCATTGATCCCAGCACGCGGTGGCCACCGGCGGTTTCAACGATCTTCCAGCGCTTGTCATCCGGGACGCTTTTCAGGGGCTGGTTGGACTGATGACAACTGACGCAGGCGTCGTTCTTCTGGTCAACTGAATAGCCAACCTCTGTCTTGTGATTGGAGTGGATGATCGTGCCGTCTTTGCTGATGACACGGATGCGCTCGATGCCTTTTTGCTTGCCGATGTCCTCAATGATTTTTTCGACGATGTCGCGCTTGTTCACCAGCATGGTGTAGCGCGTGCTGGCGACCACCATTTCGGAAATCTGGGTGACATGGCGGGACACGACACTTTGCATGTCCTCCTGACGCTGCTTGAGGATCAGCAAGGTGAATACCACCATCGCCGTCGACAAAACGATGATCAGGGACAGACTGATCTTGAGCTTGAGGCTATTTTTTGGCATTGGGCAAGTCAATCCAGACTGCGCTGGCCCGATTATGACATTGCCTTACAGCGAATCCGACCTCAAACCGACTGGTTCGCGGTGCTCTGCGGCGTCATACGCAGCGGGATCGTGACTGGCCCGTCGTTGACCAGATGAACCTGCATGTCGGCGCCAAACACGCCGGTCTGCACATCGCCGTGCCGACGTCTGGCTTGCGCCACAAAGTAATCGTACAGACGCCTGCCTTCATCCGGCGCCGCCGCCGCCGAGAAGCCGGGTCGGTTGCCGCCTGACGCATCGGCCGCCAGCGTGAACTGGCTCACCACCAGCAAGCCGCCAGCGGCACCCTTGCCGTCGATATCCTGCACGCTGCGGTTCATCTTGTAGGCGTCATCGCTGAAGATGCGCAACTTGATGATCTTGGTCAACATCTTGTCACTCTCAACCTCGCTGTCGCCGCGTTCGGCGCACAACAGCACCAGCAGACCGGCGCCGATCGTGCCCACCACCTGGCCTTCAATTACGACGCGTGCCTGGATCACCCGTTGCAGTAATGCCATCATGCCGGAGATCTCATTGCAGATCTTTCGGGTCGTCGAAATGCGCTTCAACGTCACTGGGCAAAAGCTGAATCGTCGCGCGCAAGCCCGGCACAGCGCTCATCAGCGACTGTTCCACTTCGGTGCGCACGGCAGCGGCCCGCCCGAGCGACCAGTGCGCCGGCATGTGCATGTGCAGATCAACAAAGCGTCGCTGCCCCGAACGGCGCGTCGTGACATGATCAAAGCGGATGGTTTGCGCGTCAAAAACAACCAACGCGGTCTGGATCGCACGCAGCACGTCAGGCTCCACCGCCTCGTCCATCAAGCCTTGCGAGGCGCGCCACATCAGATGTCCGCCTTCCCAGAGAATGTTCAGTGCCACGCCAATGGCCACCACCGGATCGAGCCAGAGCCAGTCGGTCAGGGCTACCGCCGTAATGCCC
>CAITXW010000083.1 GCA_903896425.1 uncultured beta proteobacterium
ATTTAAGGAGTCCATCATGGCCGGACCAAAACGTTTCAATAACAAAGACAAGCGCCCGAAGCGCCCCGCACAAAACCTGCTGTTCAAGCGCAAGCGCTTTTGCCGCTTTACCGTGACCGGTGTTGAAGAGATTGACTACAAAGACATCGACACCCTGCGTGATTTCATCGCCGAGAACGGCAAGATCATCCCGGCACGTCTGACCGGCACCCGCGCAATTTTTCAGCGTCAGCTCAACACCGCCATCAAGCGCGCGCGTTTCCTCGCGATGCTGCCTTATAGCGATCAGCACAAGATCTAAGGAAAACGACTATGCAAGTTATTCTGCTCGACAAGGTCGTGAACCTTGGCAATCTCGGTGAAATCGTGCGCGTCAAGGACGGCTATGCACGTAACTTCCTGATCCCGGCTGGCCGTGCCCGCCGCGCTACGGAAGCGGCAAAAGAACAGTTCGAAGCCAAGCGCGCTGAACTGGAAAAGGCTGCTGCGGCCAAATTGGCCGAATCACAGGCGGTTGGCGAAAAGCTGGCCGGTTTGACGGTCAAACTGACCCAGAAGGCTGGCGTTGATGGTCGTTTGTTCGGCTCGGTGACCAATGCTGACATCGCTGAAGACTTGACCAAGAACGGTTTTCCGGTGGTCAAGGCCCAGATTCGCATGCCCAACGGCCCGATCAAAATCGTTGGCGACAGCAAAGTCAGCGTGGCTTTGCACACCGACGTTGTGGTTGAAATCGCGATCTCGGTATACGGCGAAACGGCTTAAGCCTTAGCTTCTCCCTGAAAGCCGCCGGGTTGTCAAACCCTGGCGGCTTTTCTCTTGTGGGTTTGGGCTTATCCCGCAATCTTCACAGTTTGTGCACAGCTTTTAAGAGGCTTGTACCCAGCGTTTCACTCGACGTCAAACAGTCACTGGCGTAGTATTCGAGTGCAAAGGAACCCTTCATGTCTGCTGTACTTTCTGCCGTGCCTGATGACTACGGCCAAGACCGCCAAGTAGCGCAGTTGCGCATTCCACCGCACTCGGTTGAGGCAGAGTCGAGCGTGCTCGGCGGCCTGCTGCTCGACAACGGCGCCTGGGACCGCGTTGGCGATCTGCTGCACGAGGGCGACTTTTACCGCTTCGAGCACCGCATGGTTTTTTCGGCCATCGGCGCCTTGATCAACGCATCCAAACCGGCTGACGTGATCACGGTGTTTGAGCAACTGCTCGGTCAGGGCAAGGCTGAAGAAATTGGTGGCTTGGCCTATCTCAATGCTTTGGCCCAGTACGTACCCAGCGCGGGCAATATCCGGCGTTATGCCGAGATCGTGCGGGAGCGCTCGATCCTGCGCAAATTGGTCAGTGCCAGTGATGAGATATCCACCACCGCCTTCAATCCGATGGGGCGTCCGGTGGCGACGATTCTGGATGAAGCCGAGCAGCGGATCTTCAATATCGGGGAGGAGGGCGCGCGCAACCGCCAAGGTTTTCAGGCCATGGAAACGCTGGTGGTGGCGTTGCTGGACCGGGTTCAGGAGATGGCCGACAACCCCAACGATGTGACCGGTGTGCCGACCGGTTTCTACGATCTGGACCGCATGACCGCCGGCTTTCAGGCCGGTGACCTGATCGTGCTGGCGGCGCGGCCTTCAATGGGCAAGACGGCGCTGGCCATCAATATCGCCGAGCATGTGGCGCTCAACGAGGGCTTGCCAGTGGCGGTGTTCTCGATGGAAATGGGTGCGGCGCAACTCGCGGTGCGTATCGTTGGTTCGATTGGCCGCATTGACCAGAGCCATTTGCGCACAGGAAAACTCACTGACGAAGAGTGGCCGCGCCTGACCGAAGCGATCGAGAAACTGCGCACCATTTCCCTTCACATTGATGAGTCAGCAGGTCTGACTTCCAGCGAATTGCGCGCCAATGCGCGGCGCCTGTCGCGTCAGTGCGGCAAACTCGGCCTGATCGTGGTCGACTATTTGCAGCTTATGAGCGGCTCCAGCAGCAGCGATGGTGAAAACCGCGCCACTGAACTGGGCGAAATTTCACGCGGACTCAAGATGCTGGCTAAGGAATTGCAGTGCCCCGTGATGGCCTTGTCCCAATTGAACCGAAGTGTGGAGAGTCGGCCCGACAAGCGCCCCATGATGAGCGACCTGCGTGAGTCCGGTGCCATCGAGCAGGACGCCGACATCATCATGTTCATTTACCGCGACGAGTACTACACCAAGGACGCCTGCAAGGAGCCCGGTGTGGCGGAGATCATCATTGCCAAGCAGCGTAACGGCCCAACCGGCGTTGTCAAGCTCGCCTTCCTGAAACCGATCACCAAGTTTGAGTCCTTGGCATCAGGCAGCAGCGGCGATTTCTAGCGCTTGCTGCCGAGCCTGGCGTAGAGAGTCCCTAAAGCACCTCGCTGGCAAAGTCTGCCAGCCGTGAGCGTTCGCCGCGTGCCAGGGTGATATGGCCGCCGTGCTGCCAGCCCTTGAATTTATCGACGGCAAATGTCAATCCCGATGAACCTTCGGTCAGGTAGGGTGTGTCGATCTGGGCGATGTTGCCCATGCAGATGATCTTGGTGCCGGGGCCGGCGCGCGTGATCAGCGTTTTCATCTGCTTGGGTGTCAGGTTCTGCGCTTCGTCGATGATCACGTACTTGTTCAAAAAGGTGCGCCCGCGCATGAAGTTCATGCTCTTGATCTTGATCCGGCTGCGGATGAGCTCATTGGTGGCGGCACGGCCCCATTCGCCCGCACTGGTGTCCGTCTTGCCCAGCACTTCCAGATTGTCATCGAGTGCACCCATCCAGGGCCCCATCTTTTCTTCTTCGGTTCCGGGCAGGAAACCGATGTCTTCACCAACGCTGACCGTTGCCCGCGTCACGATGATTTCGGTGTAG
>CAITXW010000084.1 GCA_903896425.1 uncultured beta proteobacterium
GAGACATGGGTCGGATTATCCGTGCTCTGATCGGTTATCGTTGCGCCATGAAGCGCAAGCCCCCAACTCCCAGCAGTTCCCGTTTTGAGGCGGTCGATGCTTTGCGCGGCCTGGCCATGGTCTGGATGACGGTTTTTCACTGCTGTTTTGACCTCAACCAGTTTGGCTATATCCGCCAGGATTTCTACCATGACCCGCTCTGGACCGGCCAGCGTACCTTGATCGTGAGTCTGTTCCTGCTGTGCGCCGGCATGGGGCAGGCGATGGCGGTGGCGCAGGGGCAAAGCTGGCAGCGCTTCTGGCGGCGCTGGGCGCAGGTGGTGGGCGCGGCGCTGCTGGTCACAGTCGGGTCCTGGCTGATGTACCCGCAAAGCTTTATCTACTTTGGCGTGCTGCACGGCATCGCGCTGATGCTGATCGTGCTGCGCCTGACGGTGCGCCGGGGCGGCTGGTTGTGGCTAGCGGGTGCGGTCGTGCTCGTGTTCTGGCTGCTGGCGGTGTCGGGGCTGGAAGCGGGCGCAGCGCCCTTGCTGGTCGATGTGCTCAACAGCCGTGCCTTGAACTGGCTGGGCCTGATTACGCACAAGCCAATCACCGAGGATTACGTGCCACTGCTGCCCTGGCTGTGGGTGATGTGCTGGGGTGGTGCCGCCGGCACCTGGTTGTCAGGTCGCGGCGCGGCGTATATGAAGCGGCCCCTGCCAGCGCTGCTCAAGCCATTGGCAATTCTGGGGCGCTGGAGCCTGTCCTACTACCTGCTGCACCAGCCGGTAATGATCGGTGTACTGATGGCATTGGGAAAATGACGTGTAGCCCGTATGGAGCCGCGGGCGTAATACGGGGATGCCATTGCTGTGCCAAACCCCGTATTGCGCTGCGCTCCATACGGGCTACCAGGCCACGCGGATTTGTCAAATAGTCTTACTCGACCTTGGCCTTGGCGCGCAGGTCTTCCTGGTATTTGTTCATCTTTTGCTGCTGCAACTGCTGGGCTACCTGCGGCTTGACGTCATCGAACTTCGGCAGTTGCGCGTCGCGCACGTCGTCCAGGCGGATGATGTGGTAACCGAACTGGGTCTTGACTGGCGTTTCGCTGGTCTTGCCCTTGGCCAGTTTGCTCAGAGCATCGGAGAATTCGGCAACATAGTTGCCGGCGCTGGCCCAGCCCAGATCGCCACCGTTGGCGCCGGAGCCCGGGTCCTTCGATGACTTCTTGGCGATCTCGTCAAACTTGCCACCTTTTTTCAACTGGGCAATGATGGCCTTGGCCTGGTCTTCCTTCTCCACCAGGATGTGGCGTGCGTGGTATTCCTTGCCGCTGTTGGCAGCTGCAAATTTGTCGTACTCGGCCTTGATCTCGGCATCGCTGACCGGGTTGGCTTTTTGGTAGTTGCCGAACAGTTCGCGGATCAGCAGCGTCTGACGTGCCAGTTCCATTTGGACCTTGAAATCGGGCGTCGTGTCGAGGCCCTGCTTTTGCGCTTCCTGCACGAAGATTTCACGGGCGATCACTTCGTCCTTGATCTGAGCCTGAATTTCGGGGGTGACCGGACGGCCTGAACGGCTGACTTGCTGCGATAGTTCCTCGACGCGCGAGGAGGGAACGGGCTTGCCATTGACGATCGCGACGTTCTGCGCGAATGCCAGCGGGGTCAGTGTGGCCATCAGTGCGGCCGCTGCCAGGGCGGACAGATAATTCATTTTCATTCGGGTTTCCTAAGTTACAAACTGCTTTGATCAGATTCAAACGAGGTTCAAACCGGGGGTAAGTGGGTTTCGATGGCCAGCGCGTGCAAGCCCTGCTCGATGAAATCGCGCAGCGCATCATACACAAGACGGTGCCGCATCACAGCGGACTTGCCGGTAAATAAGTGTGAAGTGACGCGCACCCGGAAATGGGTGCCGAAACCGCTGCCATTGGCGCCCGCGTGTCCCTGGTGCAGGTGGCTTTCGTCGATCACTTCCAGCGCCATGGGTTGCAGGGCTTCGCGCAGGCGCTGCTCGATTCGCTCGGCGCTCGGTGTCGGGTTGGGCTTGGTACTCATGGCGGTTTCGGGCTTTGCGGCTCGTCGGTCTTGATATAGCGCGCGATGTAGAAACCCTGGCCGATGATGAAAGCCAGTGGAAAGGCGTAGCCCCAGAGCTTGAAGTTGACCCAGTCCGCCGTGCTGTAGTAGGCCGCAACATAGGCGTTGACCAGCGCCATGAAGGTGCTGTAGGCGACCCAGATGAAATTGAGCCGCAGCCAGACCGGATCGGGCAGTTCGAGTTGACTACCCATCAGCATTTTGAGGAAGTTCTTTTTGTAGACCCAGACCGCCAGCGCCAGGGCGATCGCCATGGCGCCGTACAGCACCGTCGGTTTCCATTTGATGAAGCGGTCGTCGTGCAGCAGCAGTGTCAGGCTGCCAAAGATCAGCACCAGCAACAACGTGAGCTTGTGCATGGCCTGCAGCTTGCGGTCGATGCCAAGAATCAGCGCCATCTGCAGCACGGTGGCAACCATCAGCACACCGGTGCCGACGTAGATGTCGTACAGCTTGTAGCTGCCAAAGAACAGCAGGATGGGGAAAAAATCTATCAGCAGTTTCATTTGGGGTGGAAGTTTAACGAAGCTGAGTTGATGCAGTAGCGCAGACCCGTCGGCGCTGGACCATCGTCAAAGACGTGGCCCAGGTGCGCGCCGCAATCGGCGCAGTGAACTTCGGTGCGCTTTGCCAGCAACTTGCCGTCCACCTTGCTGCCCAATGCCGCTTCGTCGATGGGCTGGAAGTAACTGGGCCAACCGCAGTGCGATTCGAATTTGGCCTCGGACGCGAACAAGTCTTTGTCGCAGCAGATGCAGCGGTAAACGCCGGTGGTTCGCGTTCCCTCAAAGCGGCCGGTATAAGCGCGCTCGGTGGCTTCGTGGCGCGTGACCTCATAGGCCAGGGGTTCGGCGCCTTTTTCCTTCAGCAGGGCTTGCCACTCGGCGTCGGTCTTGGTGATTTTGTAGCTCATGTTCGATCTGGATTGTGCGCCGGGAATTGTTCAGGAACTGCAACTGATTTCGATTCCACTGGCCCAGTCCGGCGGGAAATCGGCGTAGGCCTCGTAAGCAGGGTGTTCGTCGAATGGCGATTCGAGCAGCATCAGCAAGCTGTCGACTTGCGTGAAGTCTTTGGCTCTGGCGGCGCGTATGGCTTGCTCACCCAGGTGGTTGCGCAGCACGTATTTCGGATTGCTGCGCAGCATCAGGGCGCTGACCTGGTCGGCAGAAAAGGCGCTGACGCCTTCGGACCAGCGCTGCAGCCAGGCTTCAATGCCGGCCTGGTCAAAGAACAGTTCACGCACGGCGCCGGTGTCGCTGCCGGCGCCACTGTGGCTGAGTCGGCGCCAGAAGATGCTGTAGTCAACCCGGTTACGGGCCAGCAGCGCCAGGACGTCCTCGGTCAGCGCGCGTTGCGTTGCCTGCTGCGTTTCGTCGCTCGCCAGGATGCCAAGCTTGGCACGCATCAAGGCTTCAAGCGCGTTGGTGAAACTGGACTTGAATGAATCCAGTGCTGCGATGGCGAGATCCTGTTCGCCAATCAGCGGCAGAAGGGCTTGCGCCAAGCTAGACAGATTCCAGTAGGCAATCGCGGGTTGCCGGTTGAAGGCGTAACGCCCGCTGGTGTCGGAGTGGTTGCAGACGTGCGCCGGGTCGAAGGTGTCGAGAAACTGAAACGGTCCGTAGTCCAGCGTCAGGCCCAGAATGCTCATGTTGTCGGTGTTCATGACGCCATGGCAAAAGCCAACCGCCTGCCACTGTGCCGCCATCGTGGCTGTGCGCAGACTGACCGCTTGCAGCAGGGCAGCATAGGGATTGTCATCCGCGTTATCGCGGCAGTGCGGGTAATGGCGGTCAATCACATGGTCGGCCAGGGTTTTCAATTGCCCATGTTGCCCGTTATAGGAAAAATGCTCGAAGTGGCCAAAGCGGATGAAACTCGGTGCCACCCGCGTCACAACCGCTGCTGTCTCCAGGATTTCGCGCCGCACCGGTGCGTCCGAACCAATCACGCACAGGGCGCGTGAACTGGCAATGCCCAGGCCATGCATGGCCTCGCTGCACAGGAATTCGCGGATGCTCGAGCGCAGCACGGCACGGCCGTCACCCATGCGCGAGTAAGGGGTCAGGCCGGCGCCCTTGAGTTGCAGCTCAAGGCCGGCTGCCGTGTCGCCCAGCAGCAGCGCGCGTCCGTCGCCGAGTTGACCGGCCCATTGGCCGAACTGGTGGCCGCTGTAGACGCTGGCCAGGGGACGCGTGCCGGCGATGGGGCGGTTGCCAATCAGCGCTTCAAGCAGTTCGTCCGATTTCAGCCAGTCCTCATGAAGACCGATTTCCAGCGCCACGGCCGCGCTACGTCCGACCCAGTAGGGCTTGGACAGTGTCTGAGCGTCCAGCAGTGTGTAGAAATCTTCGCCCAGTTGGGCAAAACTATTGCGCCAGGTCAAGCCCAGATCAAGTTGTTGCGAATGGTCGAGGGTGCGCGTCATCTTTGGATTGTCTCGCAGCTGTGCTGTGCCCACGGTCTACAGGGTTATCGGCAAAAACCGCAGTACCATGGCGTCCAGTTTTCGAAATTCACAATTTTTCAGGAGTCTCTTCATGCTCGGTTTGATGCAAAGCCAACAGTTATTAATCTCGTCGCTGATCGATTTTGCCGAACGTCATCATGGCGAGGGTGAGATTGTTTCTCGTCGGGTGGAGGGCGACATCCACCGCTACACCTACAAGGATCTGGCCTTGCGTTCGCGCAAGGTTGCCAATGCGCTCGACTCGCTGAACCTGAAATTCGGAGACCGCGTCGCCACACTGGCCTGGAACGGCTACCGGCATCTGGAGCTTTATTTTGGCGTCAGCGGCACCGGGCGTGTTCTGCACACACTCAACCCGCGCCTGCATCCGGACCAGATTGCATGGATCACGAACCACGCCGAAGACACCGTGCTGTGCTTCGATATGAGCTTTCTTCCGATCGTCAAAGCCATTCACAGCCGCTGCACGACGATCAAGCATTTTGTCGCCCTGTGCGATGCCGACAAGTTACCCGCCGACAGCGGCATTCCCGGATTGCTGAGTTATGAAGCCTGGATTGGCGCGCAGTCGAGCCAGTATCAATGGCCTTCGTTTGATGAGAATTCCGCTTCCAGCATGTGTTACACCAGCGGCACCACGGGCAATCCGAAGGCCGCCCTGTACAGCCATCGCTCGACCCTGATTCACGCGATGGCCGGGGCCTTGCCCGATGCCCTGTGCATGAGTGCGCGCGAGTCTGTGCTGCCGGTCGTGCCAATGTTCCACGTCAACGCCTGGGGCGTGCCCTACGCCGCGGCCATGACCGGTGCCAAACTGGTGTTCCCGGGTCCGGCCATGGATGGCAAGTCGATCTTTGAGTTGATCGAAAGTGAGAAAGTGACCTTCGCGCTGGGCGTTCCCACCGTCTGGCAAATGATGCTGGGCCATATGCAAAGCGCCAACGTGCGCTTCTCCACGCTCAAGCGCACGGTGATTGGCGGCTCGGCCTGTCCGCCCGCCATGATCACGGCGTTCAACGATCTCTACCAGGTTGAAGTGCTGCATGCCTGGGGCATGACCGAAATGTCACCGCTGGGAACGGTCTGCACCCTGAAGAACAAGCACCTGACCATGAGCTCGCAAGACAAGATGAAAGTGCGGCTGAAACAGGGACGCGGCATCTTTGGCGTTGACATGAAGATCGTCGATGGCGATGGCGCCGAGCTGCCGTGGGATGGCAAGGCGTATGGCGATCTGCTGGTCAAGGGCCACTGGATCATCAGCGACTATTTCAAGGGCGAGGGCGGCTCGCCGTTGGTGGACGGTTGGTTCCCGACCGGCGACGTGGCCACCATCGATGCTGATGGTTATATGCAGATTACCGACCGCAGCAAGGACGTGATCAAGTCCGGCGGCGAATGGATTAGCTCCATCGACGTTGAGAACGTTGCCATGGCGCATCCGGCAGTGGCGATGGCCGCCTGTATTGGCATGAAGCACCCGAAGTGGGACGAGCGCCCGATTGTGGCTGTGGTCAAGAAACCTGGCGCCGAAGTGACACGTGAAGAACTGATCGCGTTCTATGAAGGCAAGACTGCCAAGTGGCAAATTCCCGATGATGTGGTTTTTGTCGACGCAATCCCGTTGGGTGGCACTGGCAAGATGCAAAAGAGCAAGCTGCGTGAGCTGCTCAAGGACTACAAGTTGCCCGAAGCCTGATCGAACGCAAGACCTGTCACATGGGCGATTCGCGCTAGTGGAAAACCCTCGGTGTGCAGCGCACAATACCCTGTACGCTGCGGGCCTGTCGGATGATTCAAACCCAGGAGTTCAAAATGAAGTTTGCCTTGAAAATTGTAGCTGTCACGGCTGCCGTCTTGTGCGTCGGTAGTGCCTTTGCCCAGAAGGGCGAGGTCGTCAAGATGGTTCGCATCGACCCTTTGACCGGGCTGCTCGGACCGGTCGGCGTCAGTCAGTTCAAAGGTTACCAGTTCTTTGCCGAGAAGTTCAGCGGCGCTGGCAATCCGGCCGGCGTGAAATTCGAGATCACCGCCATCGACAACAAGCTCAGCCCTGCAGAAAGTCTGAACGCCTTGAAGGCCGCGATCGACCAGGGTGCGCGCTACATCATTCAGGGCAATGGCTCCTCGGTGGCGCTGGCGCTGTCGGATGCCGTGACCAAGCATAACGAACGAAATCCCGGCAAAGAAGTCCTGTACCTCAACGACTCGGCAGTGGACCCCGATCTGACCAACAGCAAGTGCAGTTACTGGCATTTCCGTTTCGACGCGGACACTTCGATGAAGATGGAAGCCATGGGCAGTTTCATGGCGGAGCAGAAGGACATCAAGAAGGTCTACATTCTGGGTCAGAACTATTCCCATGGCGTGCAGGTTGCCAAATACATCAAGGAAGTTCTGGCACGCAAGCGCCCGGAGATCCAAATCGTCGGCGAAGACCTGCATCCGCTGGCACAGGTGCGTGACTTCTCGCCCTACATTGCAAAGATAAAAGCCACTGGTGCTGACACCGTGGTCAGTGGCAACTGGGGTTCGGACCTCTCCTTGCTGATCAAAGCCGCCAACGAAGGTGGCTACAACGGCAAGTTCTTCACCTACTACGCGGGTGTGACTGGCACGCCCACAGCCCTGGGTACCAATGGTGCCGGCCGCGTTTATCAAGTCGCCTACAACCACTACAACATGGGTGGGCAGATGGACAAGTGGATGAATGAGTTCAAGAAGAAGTACAACGACGACTTCTACACTGGCGCCACCATCCGCATTTTCGAAACCCTGGGCGCGGCCATGGCCAAGGCCAAGTCGACCGATCCGGTCAAGGTGGCGGCGGCACTCGAAGGCATCAAGGTCAAGAGTTTCAATGGTGAAGTCGAAGTTCGCAAGGCCGACCATCAGTTGCAGCAGCCGCTCTACATGACAGTATGGGAGAAGGCCAGCGCCAAGTATCCCTACAGCCCGGAAAACACCGGCATGACGCTGGCGCTGCTCAAGGAGTACCCGAACTACGTTTCCAGTACGCCAACGAGCTGCCAGATGAAGCGCCCAGGCTGATCGTCGACTATCTTCTTACAGCAGCCCGGGCGGGTGTACCGTTTCGGGCTGTTTTTATTTTCGCTGGAGATTGAATGGAGTTCGTGATCATTTCGACACTCAATGGCTTGAGCTACGGGCTTTTGCTGTTCATGCTGAGTTCGGGGCTGACGCTGATTTTCAGCATGATGGGGGTTCTCAATTTCGCCCACGCCAGCTTTTACATGCTCGGAGCCTATGTCGGCTACACCGTCTCGGGCCTGGTCGGTTTCTGGCCCGCGCTGCTGATTGCACCGCTGATTGTGGGCGGGTTGGGTGCCTTGTTTGAGCGCCATTTCTTGCGCAAGGTGCATAAGTTTGGTCATGTGCCGGAATTGCTGATCACCTTTGGTTTGTCCTACGTGGTGCTCGAACTGGTGCAACTGATCTGGGGTCGCATCGCGATTGAATTTCGTCCGCCCGACGTGCTGCAGGGACCGGCTTTCACCCTGATCAACGATTCGCTCAAGGGCTTGAGTCTGCTCTGGGGTGTGGCACCGGCTGAACTGTGCAGTTCGGCTGACGCGGCGGTGCGCGTCGTTTGTTCTCCCTTCCCGGCCACGCGCGCCTTCATGATGCTGGTCGCGCTGGTGATGCTGGTGTCGGTCTGGTTGCTGCTGATGCGCACCCGCATCGGTCTGGTGATTCAGGCTGCGCTCACGCATCCGGAGGCGGTCGAGTCGCTCGGGCACAACGTGCCGGCGGTGTTCATGCTGGTGTTTGGCGCCGGCGCCGGTCTGGCCGGTCTGGCCGGTGTCATTGGCGGCAGCACCTTTCTGACTGAACCGGCGATGGCGGCCACGGTGGGCTCGGTGATCTTTGTCGTGGTCGTGGTCGGCGGCATGGGTTCCTTGCCCGGCGCTTTTCTGGCCTCGGTGCTGATCGGCTTGATCCAGACCTTTGCCGTCGCGTTTGACTACTCGCTGGGCACGCTTGCCGGTCAACTCGGGCTCAGTTTGAGCAGTGGCGCATTGCAGAACTCGTTCATCAAGCTGACCCTGTCGCAGGTGGCGCCGATTCTGCCCTACCTGTTCCTGGTGCTGATCCTGATCTTCCGGCCCAAAGGCCTGCTCGGCACGCGGGAGGGCTGAGCCATGCGAACCACCTACGAATTCAAACCACTCAA
>CAITXW010000085.1 GCA_903896425.1 uncultured beta proteobacterium
AACAGCCGCTCCGTGGATTTATGGACAACTCGACGGCGAGTTGCCCACAAGCTCCACCGAGCCCTACTACTACATTTTATTTTTCAATGCAACTTCCACACGAAACGACGAAGGGCCAAGTAAATGTTGCTTACTCGGGCTTCCCGCAGATTAATTCTCAAATGTTGCAGACCCATGACAAAGGCGTTACCATGTTATTGTCAATTTGCCAATATTGCGCACAAGCAACAAAAAACGCCATTGCAGCGTGAGCTTTTCTGTTCGATGCTTATGTCATCAAGCTGACACGCTGGTGTGGATAAATGGACGAGCTTAAGGTGCTGCAGTAATCTCAGTCAGCATGTTGAATCCCCACCACTCTCTCATTATGAATCTCTCTATTAAATTGAAAACATCAGCGTTGGTCATGGCATTGCTAACAGCATTAGGCGGTTGCAGTGTCACGGGCAGCAAGTCGGTCGCGGATCAGTCATCTGCGTTCACGCTCGCCGTGATCGGAGACGTACCCTATGGCACGTCTCCGACCGATACCAGACAAACCGTTGCCCATCCGCGCTTCGTTGCTGCCATTAACGCCGACTCCGACGTTTCGCTGGTGGCCCACATTGGCGATATCCACGCCGGCAAGCAGTACTGCACGCAGGCCTATGACCAGACAATTTTTGAACATTGGACGGCGTTCAAACAACCGCTTGTCTATACCCCGGGTGACAACGAGTGGATGGACTGCCACAAAGCCAAGGAAGGTGGCGGCAGCTTCAACAAGGCCACGGGCAAGATCGACTACGTGGTCGACGCAGACGGCAAGTTTGCTGACTACGCCAAAGGTGACCCGATAGCGAACCTGGCGTTGATTCGTTCCATGTTTTTTGCCACACCCGGCCAGACATTGGGCGCACCGATGCCAGTGCACAGCCAGGCCGTCGAATTCAATCCTGCCCACCCGGCTGACAAGGCGTTCGTGGAAAACGTCTGGTGGGAAAAGTCAGGCATTCTGTTCGTGACCGTGAATATCCCTGGCGGCTCCAACAACGGCACCGACCCATGGTACGGTGCACCGGCCATGAGCCCGGAGCAGCAGAGCGAAGTGGCGGTGCGTTCAGCTGCCACGCTGCGCTGGATCGACGCGGCCTACAACCGCGCCATGTCCAAGGGCGACATCGCCATGGTGATTCTGACGCAGGCCGACATGTGGGACGTTGACGATGCCAAGACCGGCCTTGCGCACCTCAGCGGCTACAAACAGTACCTCGACAAAATTGCCGAGGCAAGCAAGGCCTACGGTATGCCAGTCTTGATGATCGTCGGAGACTCGCACACTTACCGTTCTGACAACCCGCTGGTGAAGGGTGCACCCTGCGTCATCGAGGTTGAATCCGGAAAACCCGCGGTTTCCTGTTTTGATCGTGCCGCTGAAGCCATGCTGGCTGAAAGAAAAAGTCCTGCTGACGCGTTTTTGACGCAGGCCCATGGCTATAACGTACCCAACTTCCATCGCATCGTTGTTCATGGCGAGACCATGCCGCTGGAATGGCTCAAGTTGCGCATTGACCCGACGGTCAACAATAAGCATGAGTTGGAAGCCTTTGGGCCCTTTAGCTGGAAACGCATGCAAGCAGCGATGTAATTCCATTTCTAAACCATCCCTGTCGTTGTTGCTTCGCCTTGCCGTGCTACAGCACTGTCTGCGGCTTCGCGCCTAGACAGGAATGATTTGGAAACGGAATAACGCCGGGACGCCAGGTCCGTCAAATTCCCGCGCTTGTCTTTGATTTGTCACATCAGGACAGGACAATGGGTGCGCGAGCGTTTTCGCATCCAAGAATATGCATACCAAGAAGCAAAGACAAGCGGCTGATACATGGGATGAAGCCGAGTGCAAGGACGTCATTGCGCAACTTTGGACCTTGCGCGAGAGCATGCAGGCGTACGAGCTCAGTTTGACGCCTTTGCTGCAAGGCATCGATGCCTCCTACAAGGCCAGTGCACGCAACCTGGCCCACTACCTTGCATTGCGGCACAGTGACCGGCGCGACCTGCAGGAATGGCTGTCCCGGGTCGGGCTGTCTTCTCTGGGCCGAGCCGAATCTCACGTCATGGCCAATCTGGACAAGGTGCTGGGCATCTTGCACCGATTGACCGGGCAACCCTGGGCGCCACATTCGATCGACGAACCGGTGGGTATCAAGAGCAGCCATAAGTTGCTGGAGCGCCATACCGCCGAACTGCTTGGTGCAACCCCAAGCGAACGCGTGGTTCGCATCATGGTGACGCTGCCGTCGGAGGCGGCCGCAGACTTTGGACTGATCAGGCGCCTGGTTGCATCGGGGATGGACATTGCCCGCATCAATTGCGCGCACGACGGCCCGGTTCAGTGGCGGGCCATGGCAGGCCATGTGCGTCGTGCAGCGCGCAGCATAGGGCGACCGGTTCGCATACTCATGGATCTGGGTGGACCCAAACTGCGCACCGGCTTGATTGCCTCGGACGCAAAGGTGCTCAAGATCAGGCCGCTGCGGGATGATTTCGGCGTCGTGCTGGCGCCAGCACGCGTCGGGCTGCGCGTCGCGGGTTCAGGCACGCCTGTCGCCGGTGCCTCGGCGCATGTCGGTGTCGAAGCCCACTGGCTGGAGGAACTGAAAGTTGGCGATCATCTGGACCTGACGGACGCCCGCGGCGCCGATCGCACCCTGGTCGTGGTGCAACAGGATGAGGCCGGTTTTCTGGCCGAGTGCAGCCATACCGCCTACCTGGTGCCGCAGACCGAACTCAGGCGCCAGCGTGCAGGCGATTTGCAGCATTGCCGTGGCTTGGCCGACCTGCCGTGCCAGGACGGGACTTTGCATCTGGAGCGCGGGGCGGTTCTGCGCTTGACCCGTGGCGAAGTTCTTGAACCGTCACGCAAGCGCAAGAGCAAGGCGCAGCGCGCGGTACCGACCGTCTCCTGCACGCTGCCCGAGGTCTTTGATCAGGTCTGTGTTGGCGAACGCATCTGGTTTGATGATGGGCGCATCGGCGCGCTGATCAAGAAAATCGACCCCGCCTGGCTGGAGGTCGAAATCACCCATGCGCGCGATAGCGGAGAAAAACTGGCAGGCGACAAGGGCATCAACCTGCCTGACAGCCAACTTCGTCTGCCAGCGTTGACCGAGAAAGATATTGAAGATCTGGCGGTCGTCGCGCAAATCGCCGATATGGTTGGTCTGTCGTTTGTGCAACAGGTCTGCGATATTGAAACGCTTCGCGCCAGGCTGCTGCAACTGGGCAAGCCCGATCTCGGCATCGTGCTCAAAATCGAGACGCGCCGGGCGTTTGAAAATCTTCCGGCCCTGCTGTTTTCGGCGATGGCCTGCAAGAACGCGGGCATCATGATTGCCCGCGGTGACCTGGCGGTGGAGTGTGGCTACGAGCGCCTGGCCGAAGTGCAGGAAGAGATTCTCTGGGCGGCAGAGGCCTCGCACATGCCCGTCATCTGGGCGACTCAGGTGCTGGAGACACTGGCCAAAACCGGCTTGCCGTCGCGCGCCGAAATTACCGATGCCGCCATGGGTGAACGGGCCGAATGTGTGATGCTCAACAAGGGGCCGCACATCACGGAGGCGATGCGCACGCTGGACGACATCCTGCGTCGCATGCAGGCGCATCAGACCAAAAAGCGCCCCTTGCTGCGGGCGCTGCAGGCCTGGAAAATGCCAGGCTAAGCCGCA
>CAITXW010000086.1 GCA_903896425.1 uncultured beta proteobacterium
CATCTGGAATGTTCCGTCATGGCGCTTTTTCAGCAGCACCTTGAACTCCATGCTCTCGGTCTCGATGGCCAGGCCGAGCTTGGTCTTCCACTCGGATGCGGCAAACACCGCCATCTTCTTGTGGTACTCGCTGGTGTTGTAGGAGAAGCTGAACTTGGCGCCGGGCTTGACGCCGGCCTGTTGCAGCAGGGCCTTGGCTTCGGTCACGCGCTTGTCCATCGGCCAGGTCGCCCATTCGTAGGGCGTGACGTCGGCGCCGTTGGTGCCGGCCACCATCACACTGTAGGCAGGGGCCTGACCGTCGGCGGTGACGCGTTGCGCCAGGATGTCGCGGTCGATCACCATCGACAAGGCCTTGCGCACACGAACGTCCTTGAACACCGGGTCCTGCGTCTGGTACGAGTAGTAGCGCAGGCCGATCATGGGCGAGTTGCGGATTTCTTTCGGGTACTGCGTCTTGTACTTGTCGTAGGTGCCGGGCGGCACCTGGTAGACCCATTCGTTCTCGCCGGATTCGTAGAGCTTGACGTCGGCATAACCGTCTTCCACCGGCAGGTAGGTCACCTTGGTGAGCTGCACGTTGGCGGCGTCCCAGTACTGTGAATTTTTCTCCAGCACGATGCGGTTGTTGACCTGCCAATCTTTGAGAACATAGGCGCCGTTGGAGACCAGGTTGCCGGGCTTGGTCCAGTCCTTGCCGAACTTTTCCAGCGAGGCTTTGTGCACCGGACCGAGGTTGTTGTTGCTCATCAATTCAGGCACAAAGGTGACCGGGAAAGCGGTCTTGACTTCAAGCGTGTTCTTGTCGATGGCCTTGATGCCGATCTCGCTGGGTGGCTTGCTGCCCTTGACGATGGCCATGCCGTTTTGCAGGAAGACGCCAAAGGTCGATGCGTAGGTGGACGCCGTCTTGGGGTCAACGAAGCGGCGGATGCCGTAAACAAAATCATCGGCGCTCACCGCATCGCCATTGGACCACTTGGCGGTCTTGCGCAGCTTGAAAACCCAGGTTGTGGCGTCTGTCTGCTTCCAGCTCTCGGCCACACCGGGCACGATCTTGCCTTCGGCATCATTGGCGGTCAGGCCCTCGAACAGGTCGCGTGTCAGGTTGTTGGCGCCGACGGATTCGGCCAGCGCCGGGTCCAGCGTCTCCGGCTCGGAGCCGTTGTTGCGGATCAGGGTTTGCGTTGCGTGCAGTTGCACGCCGGCGGGAATCGTTGCCGCCAGACTGTTGGCAGCAATGGCCAGCATCACGACGGCGGCGGTTTGTTGGGCGATTCGCTTCATGGCTTCCTTGTTGATGATGCGTGTCAGTTGCTGCGGTCCAGGCGTGGCACCGCGCGCAGCAGCGCACGCGTGTATTCGTGTGTGGGGTGGTGAAGTATTGCTTCGGCAGAGCCGCTTTCAACCAGTTTCCCGGCTTTCATCACGGCGATGTCGTGTGCCAGGTATTCGACAACACCGAAATTGTGGGTAATGAAGAGATAGGCCACGCCAAGTTCCTGCTGCAGTTCGCGCAACAGGTTGAGGATTTGGGCTTGTACTGAAACATCCAGCGCGGAGGTGGGCTCGTCCGCTACGATCAGGCGCGGCGCAACGGCCAATGCGCGCGCGATCGCCAATCGCTGGCGCTGCCCACCAGAAAATTCGTGCGGATAGCGGCTTAGCGCTGCGCCGGACATGCCCACCTTGTCCAGCAAGGCGGCAACGCGCTGGCGTCGATCATTGGCAGAAACCTCGGGGTGCAGGGACGCCACGCCTTCTTCCAGAATCTCGTTGACGCGCATGCGCGGATTGAGTGAAGCAAACGGGTCCTGAAAAACGATCTGAACGGTGCGTCGTGCCGTGCGCAGCGCTTCGCCGCCCAAGGCTTCCATGGACTGGCCCATCAACATGACGGAGCCGCTGATTTCAGCCTTGCCGCGCAGCAATTGCAACAGGCCCTTGCCGACCGTGGTCTTGCCGCTGCCGGACTCGCCCACCAGCGCCAGCGTGCGTCCGGCGGCAATGCTGAACGTTACGCCGTCAACCGCCTTGACGTGACCTACCGTGCGCTGGAACAGTCCCTTGCGGATCGGGAACCAGACCTTGTAGTCCGTCACCGCCAGCACCGGCGCTCCTGCTTCCAGGTCGGGCGCGAGCAAGGCTTGCTGGCCCAAGCGCAGGCTGGCACGCTGCGCAGTGGCAGGGTCGTCATAGAGGAAGCAGCGCACGGAGTGGCCCGCTTGAAAGTCGCGCAGTGAGGGGGCGGTGCAACGGCAGCGTTCCATAACGTCAGCGCAGCGCTCGGCAAAACGGCAGCCGGCAAATTCCTGGTTCAGGGCCGGCACCGTCCCCGCAATCGAGGCCAGACGTCGCCCGCGTTTACTCTCGTCCGGCAGCGCGTCGAACAGGTTGACGGCGTAGGGATGTAGCGGTCGCGCAAAAAATTCGCTGGCCGCTGCCACCTCGACCACTTGCCCTGCATACATCAGTGCGACGCGGTGCGCCATTTGCGCCACGATGGCAAGGTCGTGCGTGATCAGCAGCATGGCCATCTTCTGCGAGGCTTGCAGTTCCTTGAGCAGGTCGAGGATCTGTGCCTGGATCGTCACATCGAGCGCGGTGGTGGGCTCATCGGCGATCACCACATCGGGCTCAGCCGCCAGTGCAATGGCGATCATGACGCGCTGCTTTTGTCCGCCCGACATCTGGAACGGATAGTCGTTGACCCGGCGCTCCGGCTCGGGAATGCCAACACGTGCCAGCCAGTCAACAGCCTTGGCCAGCGCCACGGCGCCACGAATGTCGGTATGCCGCTCGATCACTTCGGTGATCTGGCGCCCGACCGTCATCACCGGATTCAAGCTGGTCGAGGGTTCCTGAAAAATGATGCTGATGCGCCGGCCACGGTAGTCGCGCATCCGCGACTCGGGCAACTGCATGATGTCGGTGCCGTCGAAGTCGACGCCGCCGGCGGCAACGCAGCCGCTGTCGGGCAGCAGGCGCAGGATGGACAGCGCCGTCATCGACTTGCCGCAACCGGACTCGCCAACCAGTGCAAAGGTCTCACCGCGCTCGATGCTGAGCGTCAAGGCGTCAACCGCACGAACCAGACCGGAATCGGAATGGAGCTCGGTCGTGAGATTGTGGATCTCGATCATGCGCCCTCCCGTGATTCGGCTGCGCTGGCGCTAACGGCCGGGGCGAGGGGGCGGCGTGGCGGCTTGTTGCGCTGGACACGGAAGGCCCGCGCACGCGGGTCGAAAGCTTCGCGCACCGCGCTGGCAAAAAGGGTCATGGACAGAACCAGCGCCACCATGAAAGCAAAGGCGGCCAGCAGCGTCCACCAGACAACGGGGTCGCGCGACATTTCGTTGCGCGCGCCGTTGATCATGGTGCCAAAGCTGTTGGTGCTGGGATCAACACCGACACCGACATAGGATAAAACTGCTTCGTACAGCACCAGACCGGAAAAATCCAGAACCGCCACGATCACCACGATGTGCGTCAGATTGGGCAGGATGTGGCGTCGCATGATGCCGGCGTCCGATACGCCAAAGGCACGCGCTGCCTGCACATAGTCGAGTTCGCCGAGTTTGAGCGTTTCAGCGCGCAGCAGACGCGCCAGACCGGCCCAACCCGTGATGCCGAGAATGGCGGCCAGCAGAAACAGACGGATGTCGGCGCGCTCAAGACCGGTTTCAAAGAGCAGCGGATTCTTGTCGATGAAGACCTGGATCATGAGCACGAAAGCCGAGATCAACAGCACCGAGGGTATCGACGACAGCACCGTATACAGATACTGGATCGCATCGTCAACCCGTCCCTTGTAGTAGCCCGCCAGGATGCCGAAGATGATCGCCAGGGGCAAGGTGGCAACGGTTGCCAGTGAGCCGATGACGACCGCTGTGCGGATCGACTTGATGGCCTGGAACAGGACATCGTTGCCAGTCTGATCGGTCCCCAGCACATGGTAGTAGGGCCACAGCGCGGCGACCCAACCGGTCAGCAAGGCCAGTGCACAAGCAGTCAGCAAGATGGCGCGCCACGGCACTTCCGTGCTGCGCTGCCAGATGGCCCGCCAGCAAGCAAAGACAGGCGTGCGCTCAGCGCGTGCCTTGAGAAACGCGACCAGCCAGCAAGCAGCGATCGCAATCAAGAGGCCCCGCAACAAACCGCCGGCCGAGCGCCGCGCGATATCGTCGGCCCATTCTGACTGCGTGTCCTTGAGGTGTGCGCCGCCAAATTGCAGACGGGGGAAATCGCGCACCGACTTGCCGTCAACCCAAATTGATTCCTTGGAAAACTGATGCGTGCCAAGCGGGACGGAATAGGTTTTTTCGCGCGCCTCGCGTGGACCGCTCAGCAGCAAATCCAGCACGGACAGGGTGCGCGTCGAATAGGCCACTTCGGCATTGGCTGCGACGCCCGGGCTGGGTGCAAGCTGCGAGCGGAAATGAAAGGAGTCCAGCACGGCGATCAGCAGGAACAGGCTCAGCACCACACCGGCCGACATGGCCGCCGGGTCGCGTAACACATGGCGCCAGGTCTGGCGCAAAGTGGGCGTGCGCAAGCTGTGCCAGACATAGAAGGCGACCACCGCCAGCTGTGCAAACAACGCGATGTCGGTAGCGAGGAATACGAGTTTCGGCATGTTGTTGTACTAGCTCAAACGGATGCGCGGGTCGGCAAGCGTGTAGGAGATATCGGTCAGGATCAGGCCCAGGATGTAGAGCACCGAGCCGACAAACACCATGGAACGAACGACGGCGAAGTCCTGCGCATTGATGGCGTCAATGGTGTAGCTGCCCAGCCCCGGAATGCCAAAAAATGATTCCATGATCAGCGCGCCCAGGAACAGCAAGGGCAGTACCGCGACGGTGCTGGTCAGAATCGGCAACAGCGCGTTGTGCAGAACATGGCGAAACAGCACCACGGTTTCGGTTAGGCCCTTGGAGCGCGCCGTGCGTACGTAGTCCTTGCCGATTTCTTCCAGGAACATGGTGCGATAGAACAAGGTCTCGCCGCCCAGGCGCGAGACGATGCCGATGACGATCGGAAGTGCAAGAAAAACAAACAAATCCCAACCACCGGAAAAGCCTGAAATCGGCACCAGCTTGAGAACTTTGCTGAACAGGAATTGCCCGGCGATGATGTAGAAAAGCCCCGAGACCGAGAGCAGAAAAACCGCCAGTGCCACGCCCCAGAATTCAAGGTAAGTATTTCGAAAAAACACCAGTAGCAATGAAAATACGACCACTACAAAAAGGCCAAGCAAAAAAGTTGGAATGGCCAGTGCAATCGAGGGCCCGGCCCGCTTTTGCAGTTCATAACCGATGTCGCGGCCATTGTCAGACGCGCCAAAGTCAAAAACAAAAAGCGGCACCGAACGCTCGAAGAAAATCGTCTTTGTCAGTTTCTGGACTCCGGGTTGTTGCGCGTCCCAGAGCAGCGGCTTGTTGTAGCCGCGTTCGACCTTCCACTTTGCGATCGCGTCCTGCGTAACACGTTTGCTGCCAATGTTCATTCGGGCCATGTCGTCCGGCGTATTGATGGCAAAGAACAGGATGAACGTGAAGACGTTGACGCCGATGAGGATCAGCATGCCGTAGCCGATGCGCCGGATGATGTAGTTGATCATGTTCGGTACTCCTCATTCGCAATCAGGCGCGCCGCAGTCTCCTGCTCGCGCCGGCGCCAGGCAAACCAGGCGGGCACGATGGCTGCCATCAGCGCCAGCAGGATCAAGGGCAACGGCCACCAGATCGGGTGGTTCCACTCGGCAATTTTCCGGGCGCGCAGTTGCGGGTCCAGGCGCAGGTAGCCGATATGGTTGCGTATGATTTGCGTTGGCTTGCCGTTGCTGATCCACTGATGGTAGGCGGCAGCTGAAGTCGGGAAATAGCCAAAACTCCAGACCGCATCGATTTGAACCATTCGGATCATCTGGTCGATAAGTTCTTGTTTTTCCGGCCCGTCTTCAAGGTACTTCAGGCGCTCGTACAGTTTGTCAAACTCGGGGTTCTGGTAGTTCGAATTGTTTTCGCCATTGCCATCGGTCAGCGCCTTGGCGTTGGGGCCGTACAGCATGAACAAAAAGTTCTCTGCGTCCGGATAGTCTGCCAGCCAGCCCCAGAAGTAAATCTGGATAGAGCCCTTGCTCATCTTGTCCTGAAAGCGGTTGTAATCGGTCGCCCGCACTTCCATCTGGATGCCGATTTTGGCGAACTGTTTGGTATACCAGTCGAGCAAAGCCTTGGCGCCCGGTGCCGAGTTCTGGTAGTCGAAATTGAGTACCAGCGGCTTGCCGGTATTGACGTCGCGACCGTCCGGGTAGCCGGCCTGCACCAGCAGTTGCTTGGCTTCGTCTATTGATCGGCGAACCGGTTTGCCGTCCGGCCCTTTGCTGTACGCCACCGGGTTGAAGGCGGCTGGGCCGTCGTCCCGATAACCAAACAGCGATGGCGGTAAGGGGCCATGCGCCGCGACACCTTGCCCGCGCTCGAAAATTGCGATGTGCTCTTCCCAGTCAATCGCGATGGCCAGTGCCTGGCGCAGCTTGCGGTTGCGCTCGGCTTGCGCCGGCGTGCTGCCTTTGCCAACCACCGGGTCAAGCCAGTTGAATCCGATGTACCAGTTGTTGGCCTCGATGGTCGTGGGCAGTTTGATGCCCTTGTCCCGGAACTCTTTGTCTTTGCGCTTGTCGTCGCCCATGGCAACGATGTAACTGGTGCCAAAGTCAAGTCGTTCGATGGCCGGCGAGTCGTAGAAGCCCTGAATAAACTTGGCTTCCTTGGGTACACCTTCCTTTTCGATATCGAACACCACGCGGTCGACGAAAGGGGTCATCTTGCCGCAGTCCGTCAGGTAGCCTTTCTCTGCATCACCCGTCTCGCCCTCGCAGGGATACGGTTCGCCTCGGAAATTCGGGTTGCGCTCCAGCACGTGGCGCCGGTTTTCCGTGAACTCGGTCAGCATGTAAGGCCCGGTGCCGACCGGCCAGAAGTTGAGCGTCAGGTTGCGCTCGGCCATGCCGGGTTGGGCGTAGAACTTTTCAGCCTCCCAAGGCACCGGCGAAAAAAAGGTCATTGCCAGCCAGTACTTGAATTGCGGGTACTTGCCCTTGATGCGAATCCGCAGCGTGTGGCGGTCAAGTGCCTGTGCGCCATCGAATGCATATTTTCGGAAATCCAGAAATGGCAGGTCACGATCCGTCGGTGCCAGGCCGGTGCGCAAGGCTTTGTCTGCGGAGACGATCTGCTCGCCGTATTCCTTGAGCCCGACGATGTAATCCGTCATGGTCGAGAAGGACGGTGACTTGATGCGCGGAGTGGCCAGGCGCCGGATGGCGTAGACATAGTCATCCGCAATCAACTCGCGCGTGCCGGTCTGCGGGAAGTCGGGGATCTGATGCTTGTCCGCCACGTCCTCGCGCTTCATCCCATGGTAGAGGTATTGCCCCCGCGAATCTTTGGCGAAGGCCGGATGCGGCGCGAACAGGATGCCCGGTTTGATCTTGACATCGAAAATGGTTTGCGCGATCTGCTCGCCTGGCGCGTTGTCAGGCAACTGCTTGCCGGCCTTGTCCACGTAGTGGGGGCTGGCTACTTCTTGCGCGGCACGGCCGACCAGTGCGTAGGGACGCTTGAGGTAGTGGTAGCCATACGGCGGCTCGTAGACCTGGTAGGTATAAGGTGTTTCGTCGTTCGAGTAGGAACTGGTCGGGTCAAGGTACTTGGGGGACCTGCTGCTAAAGGGTACGAACAGCGTGTTGCTCTTTTCGGAGCCGAGCGGATGCGGGTTATTGGAGACCTCGGTGCAAGCTGTTAGCAGCAATGGCAGCACGATGGCAGCTTGCATGCAGCGCGCGATGGGCATTGCGCGTCGGGCGCGAACCAAAATACCGTTAAGGAGCATGAAGACTTCACCGTTTGGGATAATTCATTCTAGCCCGTGGGGGCTATTTACGTGGCGGCACGGAATCGACTGACTGTCGCTTCACAATGCAGTCTGTCGCTTCAAGCGCGCAATCCAACCTGCGTCCTGCTAAATTCCGAGCCATCGCCTGTGTTGTCAAGAAAATATACGATGAATCCTCTACGTTTCCGACTGTTATTACTGGCCCTGTCGCTGTTGGTGTGCGCCTGCAGCAAGCCTGAATCTGCTTCGACAATTGCCAACCAGCCACTGCTGATCGCCGCCGAAGACCTGGTCACGTTGCAAAGCGGCGGCCTGGCGTCGGGCCCGTCGATCACCGGCACGGTCCAGCCCGAACGCCGCGCCGACCTGCGCGCCGAAGTATCGGCGGTGGTGTTGCAGGTATTGAAGGACAACGGCGACAGCGTGCGCGCTGGCGATCTGCTGGTGCGGCTGGACGACACGGCGATCCGCGACAGCCTGACTTCGGCCGACGAAGCGGTGCGGGCTGCTGTGCAGTCTTTCGATCAGGCCGAGCGGCAGTTTCAGCGCATGAAAACCCTGCGCGAATCGGGCATGGCCTCGACCCAGCAACTTGAAGACGCCGAGATCCGGCGCAACAACGGGCAGAGCGATGTCTCTGCCGCCAAGACACGCGTCGTTCAGGCGCGCCAGCAATTGGAGCGAACCCTCGCGCGCGCCCCGTTCGCCGGCATCGTGAGCGAGCGCAAGGTCTCGCCTGGCGACACGGCGCAAATTGGCAAGGAGTTGCTCAAGGTGATGGACCCGACCAGTCTGCGTTTCGAAGGTCTGGTATCGGCCGATGCGATTGGCGAGGTCAAGGTCGGGCAGGCGGTGATTTTTCAGGTCAATGGCTATGGTTCGCAAGAGTTCAGTGGTCGGGTCAAGCGCATCAACCCGTCTGCCAATGCGGTGACACGCCAGGTTGAGGTGATGGTTGAAATGGCCAGCGATAAACAGCCGCGCCTGGCCGGGCTTTACGCTGAAGGTCGGGTCGAGACCAGCCGAAAGACCGCGCTCGTGGTACCATCGTTGGCGCTGGCGCGTGAAGGCGACAAGGTGTTTGCCTGGCGTGTGCAGGGCGGTGCCGTGCAGAAAATAAGCCTTAGCCTGGGCGAGCGTGATCCGCGCCGGGGCGACTTCGTCGTGCTCGGTGGCGTCAAGGAAGGTGAGCAGTTGATTCGCAACCCGACCTCGGCCTTGAAGGAGGGGCAGAAGGTCGAGATTCGCGTGGCGGCGGCGAGTGTTCCTTCGGCTGCTGCTTCCACTACCGGTAAGTAGCCATGTTCCTGTCCGACTTCAGTATCCGCCGCCCGGTGGCCATGGTGGTCATCATCGTGGCGCTGATGTGTGTGGGCTTGCTCGCGCTGAAAAAACTGCGCGTGAACCAGATTCCCGACGTCGAGATGCCGGTGCTGGTGCTCAACATCCCGTACCCGGGCGCTTCGCCCGATACCGTGGAGCGCGAGATCATCAACCGGGTCGAGAAGTCGCTGCAGAGCATCACCGGCGTCTACCAGATCCGCTCTACGGCGGCCGAGAGCAACGCCACCATTGTCATCATCTTCAACTTCAAGAAGAACATGGTCGAGGCCTCGGACGAAGTGCGAAACGCCATTGGCTCGGTGCGCTACAAGCTGCCGGTCGAGATGCGCGAGC
>CAITXW010000087.1 GCA_903896425.1 uncultured beta proteobacterium
ATTGGCGTATGAGTTTTTTCAGGGTTTCGTCAATCACGCCTTTGTCACATTGCACATCGACAATTTGCGCGGTGACAACGCCCATCACCAAGCCGAGACCGTGTTCAAGGCATTCGCACGCGCTTTGCGCAGTGCGCTGGAAATCGATTCGCGCGCTGCGGGCACCATTCCATCGACCAAGGGTTCGCTTTAGTGTCTGGCAATAAAACGGTTGCGGTTGTCGATTACGGCATGGGCAACCTGCGATCAGTGTCGCAGGCGGTGCAGGCTGCGGCCACCGGTACCGGCTATCAGGTTTTGATCACGTCGGATCCCGAAGTCGTGCGCGCCAGTGAGCGCGTGGTGTTGCCGGGGCAGGGCGCGATGCCTGACTGCATGCGCGAGTTGCGCGAGTCGGGCTTGCAGCAATCGGTGCTGGAAGCCGCCGCCAGCAAGCCGCTGTTTGGCGTCTGTGTCGGCATGCAGATGTTGCTAGAGCACAGCGCCGAAGGCGACACGCCGGGTCTGGGTTTGATTCCCGGCGAGGTTCTCAAGTTCAAGCTGGCAGGGCAGTTGCAGGGCGATGGCAGCCGCTACAAAGTGCCGCAAATGGGCTGGAACCAGGTCTACCGCAATAACCACGGCGTTGCGCCGCACCCGATCTGGGGCGAGGTGCCCGACGGCAGTTATTTCTACTTTGTGCATAGTTTTTACGCCCAACCGTCTGATGCGCGCCACAGCGTAGGGGAAACCGACTATGGCCAGCGTTTCAGTTCGGCCATTGCGCGTGATAATATTTTCGCCACCCAGTTCCACCCGGAAAAAAGTGCCGATCACGGTTTGTCCCTTTACCGCAACTTCCTTCACTGGAATCCCTGAGTTGGCGCTCGCCTTGCGCTCCTCCCCTGTTTTTATCAACCCTGAAGCATCATGCTTTTAATCCCTGCAATTGACCTCAAAGACGGTCACTGTGTACGCCTCAAACAAGGCGACATGGACCAAGCCACCACCTTCGGCGAAGACCCGGTCGTGATGGCCAGCAAATGGATAGAACAGGGCGCGCGCCGCCTGCACCTGGTGGATTTGAACGGCGCTTTTGCCGGGCACCCGCAGAACGAGAAAGCGATTCGCCGGATTCTCAAGGAAGTCGGCAGTGCGGTTGACGTTCAACTCGGCGGTGGTATCCGCGATCTCGACACCATCGAGCGCTATCTGGATGCCGGACTGCGCTACGTCATCATCGGCACCGCCGCCATCCGCAACCCCGGTTTTCTGCAGGATGCCTGCACTGCCTTTGGCGGCCACATCATCGTCGGCCTGGATGCGCGTGACGGCAAGGTCGCAACGGATGGCTGGAGCAAGTTGACGCGCCACGACGTCGTCGATCTGGGCAAGAAGTTTGAAGATTTCGGCGTCGAATCCATCATCTACACCGACATCGGCCGAGACGGCATGCTCAGCGGCATCAACGTCGAAGCCACCGTCAAATTGGCGCAGGCCCTGAGCATCCCGGTCATCGCATCGGGCGGACTGTCGAACATGGCCGACATTGAGGCTCTTTGCGCGGTGGAAGACGAGGGCATCGAAGGCGTCATTTGCGGCCGTGCCATCTACAGCGGTGATCTCGACTTTGCCGCCGCGCAGGAACGCGCCGATGAGCTCAATGGCTGAAGATATGGCCCCCACGGTCTCCCACTTCGTGTGGTTCCCTGCCCCCCAAGGGGGCCGCATTTTGCCTTGGGGCGGCCCGGCGGCAAAACATGTCCCCTCGCTTTTCGCTACGGGCTTGCGCCTGTGTTAGCCAAACGCATCATCCCCTGCCTGGATGTCACTGGTGGGCGAGTTGTCAAGGGTGTCAACTTTGTCGAACTGCGCGACGCTGGCGATCCGGTTGAAATTGCGGCGCGCTACAACGAGCAAGGGGCTGACGAACTCACCTTTCTCGACATCACCGCCACCAGCGATGGGCGCGACCTGATCCTGCACATCATCGAAGCCGTGGCCTCGCAGGTCTTTATTCCGCTGACCGTCGGCGGTGGCGTGCGCACGGTCGACGATGTGCGCCGATTGCTCAACGCTGGTGCCGACAAGACCAGTTTCAACTCGGCTGCGATCGCCGATCCGCAGGTGATCAAGGACGCGTCAGCCAAGTACGGCGCCCAGTGCATTGTGGTGGCGATTGACGCCAAGCGCCGCAGTACAGCTGACGAGCAGCGGCTGGCGGCCAACGGTGTGGCCATGGGTCCGGGTTGGGATGTCTACAGCCATGGCGGGCGCAAAAACACCGGCTTGGACGCGCTGGCCTGGGCTTGCCAGATGGCCGATTTTGGCGCCGGCGAAATTTTGCTGACCAGCATGGACCGCGACGGTACCAAGGTCGGCTTCGATCTGGCACTCACGCGCGCCGTGAGCGATGCCGTGAGCGTGCCCGTGATCGCCTCGGGTGGTGTCGGTACGCTCGACGATCTGGCCGATGGCATTCAGCTGGGTCGTGCCGACGCCGTGCTGGCGGCCAGCATCTTCCATTACGGCGAATTCACCGTGGCGCAGGCCAAGGCCCGCATGGCCGAGCGCGGCATTCCGGTGCGACTATGAACTGGCTCGATCAAATCAAATGGGACGCGCAAGGGCTGGTGCCGGTGATTGCGCAGGAGGCTGATTCTGGCGATGTGCTGATGTTTGCCTGGATGAACCGCGAGGCGCTGCAAAAGACGGCTGAGCTCGGGCGTGCCGTGTATTTCAGCCGTTCGCGTGGCAAGCTTTGGTTCAAGGGCGAGGAGTCCGGACACGTGCAGACCGTGCACGAGATTCGCATCGATTGCGACCAGGATGTGATCCTGCTCAAGGTCAGCCAACTCGGCCACAGCCCGGGGATTGCCTGCCACACCGGGCGCCACAGTTGTTTCTTCAGCGTCTACCGCAATGGTCTCTGGGAAGCGAGCGAACCGGTCTTGAAAGATCCGCAAACCATCTACAAATAGGCTTCTATGTCTTCCAATCTTTCCGCTGCCGATTCACTCGCTGCGCTGGCGCGCGTGATTGAGAGCCGCCTGCCGCAAAACGGCGGCAATCCGGAGGCCAGCTATGTCGCACGCCTCTTGCATAAAGGGCCGGATGCCTTCCTGAAAAAAATCGGCGAAGAGGCGACTGAGGTTGTGTTGGCGGCCAAGGATGCTGATCATGGCGGGGACAAATCCAAAATCGTCATGGAAGTGGCCGACTTGTGGTTTCACTGCATGATCGCGCTGACGCACTACGGGCTGAGCCCGGCTGACGTGGTGGCCGAACTCGAGCGCCGCGTGGGTACCAGCGGCCTGGAAGAAAAAGCATTGCGCAAAGCCCTGGCACGTGACGAGGGGCATCCATGAGTCAAGCCATTGTTGACAGCGATGCCAACTGCCTGTTTTGCAAGATTGTTGCGGGCAAGATCCCGTCGCGTCTGGTTTACCAGGATGACGAAATTTATGCCTTTCACGACATTCACCCCTGGGCGCCGGTGCATTTTTTGCTGATCCCGAAATTGCACATTCCGTCCATGGCGCAGCTTGGCGACGCGCACGCGGCGCTGCTTGGGCGCATGATGCTGTTGGCACCCAAACTCGCGTTGGAGCAAGGCTGCAATCCTTACCCGGACGGAGGCTTTCGCCTTCTGTGCAACACCGGGGCTGAAGGGCGCCAAGAGGTGCAGCACCTGCATATTCATATCATGGGCGGGCCGCGGCCCTGGCTCAGAGGTTAATTTCCGGATATTTCGCCCTGAGTCGGCCGCGCCGACTAAAATTGAATGCAACCGTTAGGAGATACACATGGGATTTTCGACAACACACCTGATCATTTTCCTCGTCATCATCGTCGTGATTTTTGGCACCAAGAAGCTGCGCAACATCGGTTCAGACCTGGGCGGCGCCGTCAAGGGCTTCAAGGACGGCATGCGTGACGGCACTGAAAAGCCGGCCGAGGCCGCCGCCGCGCCGGTGCAGCAGGTAGCTGCCAGCACAGCTGTGCCTAAGGAAACCATCGACGTCGAAGCCAAGACCAAGGTTTGATGGATTTCCTTAAGTGATTGATATCGGGGTTACCAAGCTCGCCATCGTTGGTGCCATCGCGCTGCTGGTCATCGGCCCGGAAAAGCTGCCCAGTCTGGCCAAGACCGCCGGCACCTTGCTGGGCCGGGCGCGTCGCTATGTGGCCGACGTCAAGGCAGAGGTCAACCGTTCGATGGACCTTGACGAACTCAAGAAGGTGAAAGAAACGGTCGAGAATGCCGCGCGTGATGTCGAGAATTCGATCCAGACCAGCGCCGCCGATTTCGAGAAGACCTGGACCGAGACCACAGATGTCGCAAGTCAGGCTTCATTGAGCGAGGCAACGCCCGAGGCGCCGGCCTACAAACACCCCGGCAAGAAATGGCGTGTCAAACAGGGCGCTACACCGCGCTGGTACAAAGTTCGCAGCGGTGTGCGCACCAACGCCTTGTCGGGCGCAGCCCGTGTGGCGCGTTTTCGACCGACCCGACTCAGCTGATGACAGATTCCAACAACAAAGACGACGAACTGGCCGGCACCGAGCAGCCCTTCGTGCAACACCTGATCGAACTGCGCGACCGCCTGCTGCGCTCCATCTATGGCATCGCCGCCGTGTTCGCGGTGCTGGTGTTCTACCCGGGCCCGTCCAAGCTCTACGATTTCCTGGCCATGCCGCTGGTCAAGACACTGCCCGAAGGCTCGCGCATGATTGCGGTCGGCGTTGTGTCGCCCTTTCTCGTGCCGATCAAGGTCTCGGTGATGGCCGCGATTGCGCTGGCCCTGCCCTGGATTCTTTACCAGGTCTGGGCCTTTGTCGCACCGGGCCTGTACAAGCACGAGAAACGACTGGTGCTGCCGCTGGTGGCGGCCAGCACGGTGCTGTTCTACCTGGGCGCGGCCTTTTGTTACTTCTTTGTTTTTGGACAAGCCTTCCCCGCGATCCAGAAGATGGCGCCGATGTCAGTCGCTGTCAGTCCGGATATCGAGGCCTATCTTGATTTCGTCATCACCATGTTCATCGCCTTTGGTGTGGCTTTCGAAGTGCCGATTGCGGTCGTCATTCTGGCGCGCCTGGGCGTCGTGACGATTGCCCAGCTCAAGTCGTTTCGCACCTATTTTGTTGTCGGTGCTGCTGCGGTGGCCGGTCTGGTCACGCCGCCTGATCCGGTCTCCATGATTGCGCTGCTGCTGCCGATGTGCCTGCTCTATGAAGTCGGCATCCTCGCCGCGCAGGTTTTCATCAAGCACACCGCTGCTCCAGAAGAGTGATGCCCCCACGCTTGTCGCTGCGCGTACTTCGCTGCACCTTGCAGGCCGCGGCTCGCGAGACGCTTCGCCTCTGTCGCCTGTCCAAACCTGCTCAAGCAGCTTTGGAGCCGCAGGCTCCAGCCCCAAGGGGGCTAACCCGCCTTGGGGCGGCCCGGCGGCGGGTTGGCGATGCTTCTCGCTGACGTTACCGTCTTCGAGCGCGGCTGGCTCTCGTCGAACAACATCCTGATCCGTGGCCGCAATGGCACGGCGCTGATCGACACCGGCTACGTCACCCATGCGCCGCAGACGCTGGCATTGGTCGAAACGGCTCTGGCGGGTCGCGCGCTCGACACCATTCTCAACACCCATTTGCACAGTGACCACTGCGGCGGCAACGCCGCGCTGCAGGCGCGTTACCGCGACGTGCGCACCCTGATCCCGCCCGGTGCTTCGCAGCATGTGCGCGACTGGGACCCGCAGGCGCTCACCTATGTTCCGACCGGACAGAACTGTGCGCAGTTCGGCTTTGATGCGTTGCTGCAACCGGGTACTGAAATCACACTGGGTGACACGCCCTGGCAGGTGCACGCCGCGCCGGGACACGACCCGCACTCCGTCGTTCTGTTCGAGCCGGCTTCGCGTTTGCTGGTGTCGGCTGATGCGCTGTGGGAACGCGGTTTTGGCGTGGTGTTTCCGGAACTCGAAGGGCTTGATGCTTTCGACCAGGTGGCGCGGACCATCGACCTGATCGAAGCCCTGGCACCCAAGCAGGTGATTCCGGGTCACGGACCGATTTTCACGGATGTGAGCGGCGCCATTGCGCGTGCCCGCGAGCGCCTGGTCGGCTTTGTCGCCAGCCCGGAGAAACACATCCGACACGCGGCCAAGGTGCTGCTCAAGTTCAAACTGCTGGAGATGCAGGAACTTGAATTCGTCAGCTTTGTTGCCTGGGCGCAGGCCACGCCCTATTTCGCACTGATCGCAAAGCGGCACCTGCCCGGTACTGACGAGGCGCGCTGGATCGATGCGCTGATTGAGGACCTGATTCGCGCCGGCGCCGCCGCGCGCGATGGTGCGCTGATCCGCAACGTCGGCTGAGGGCCGGCGCACATTGCAGCATCGCGAGGCCGCAGGGGGTTGCGATCCATGCAGTTAATGGATTGCCGCGGCGCTGGTGCGCCTCGCAATGACGGCCACTATTAGGCCGCTGCCTTCACCTTCAGACGCCAGGCATGCAGCAGCGGCTCGGTGTAGCCGCTGGGTTGCGTCAGGCCCTTGAACACCAGGTCGCAGGCGGCTTGGTAGGCCATTGAGGTCTTGAAGTTGCCGGCCATCTTCTTGTAGAGCGGGTCGCCGGCGTTCTGCTGATCCACCACGGCCGCCATGCGCTCGAAAGTTTCGCGTACCTGGGCTTGGGTTACCACGCCATGGTGCAGCCAGTTCGCCATGTGCTGGCTGCTGATGCGCAGCGTGGCGCGATCTTCCATCAGGGCGACGTTGTGGATGTCAGGCACTTTGGAGCAGCCAACGCCCTGGTCGACCCAGCGCACCACGTAACCGAGGATGCCTTGCGCGTTGTTGTCGAGTTCCTGCTGGCGCTCGGTCGCGCTCCAGTTCGGCGTCGCCGTCACCGGCACGTGTAGCAGGCCGCTGAGCAGGGCGTCGTGTTCAGCCTTTGCGTCACGCGTGGCGTGGGTTGCTTCAAGTTCCTTTTGCACATCGCTGACCAGCACCTGGTGGTAGTGCAGCGCATGCAGTGTGGCGCCGGTCGGGCTCGGCACCCAGGCGGTGTTGGCGCCGGCTTTGGGGTGCCCAATTTTCTGCTCCAGCATGGCGGCCATCAAATCCGGCATGGCCCACATGCCTTTGCCGATCTGCGCCTTGCCGCGCAAGCCGCAGGCCAGTCCCACCAGCACGTTGTTCTTTTCATAGGCGTGGATCCAGGCGCTGGCCTTCATGTCGCCCTTGCGG
>CAITXW010000088.1 GCA_903896425.1 uncultured beta proteobacterium
GGCGCAGCAGGGCGATGAACTTGTGCGCGATGGCACGGGGTTTGTATTTGCCGTCCGGTCGGTACCAGATCTGCGCTGAATTGAGGGCGCCGATCAGCAGCAGGCGAAAGCTGCGCCGGTCGGTTCCTGCGCGCAAGGGCAGGGCCTTGATCAGGTCGATGAACAGGGCTTCATAGCGGTTGCGCAGATCGATCAAGGTCTGGTTGGCCACCGGAATGTCGGATGGATGGACGCGGATCACAACCTGGGCGTAGTCGTCGTCGCGCAGGATCGACTCC
The DNA here is from genome assembly GCA_903896425.1 of uncultured beta proteobacterium. Classification (GTDB taxonomy): domain Bacteria; phylum Pseudomonadota; class Gammaproteobacteria; order Burkholderiales; family Burkholderiaceae_C; genus Rhodoferax. The sequence goes on from CAITXW010000088.1 coordinate 279, forward strand.
AGATGGGCGACGCAGGCCGCCTCCAGCCGTTGCCAGGGGTCAGTTTGGCGCGCAACTACGGTCTGCACCGCCGTACTGATCTGCTCGACGCCCTTGATGTAGACGGCGGTCAGCAGCGCTTCCTTGGTGGCAAAGTGGCAGTACAGCGAGCCCGGCAGCATGCCCACGGCGCGCGCAATATCGCGCACTGAAGTGCCGCCAAAACCCTGCGTGCGAAACAGACGGGCGGCTTCGTCCAGCACTTTGGGCAAGCGGCTGTCGGTGTGGGGTTTGCGGATGCTGGCCATGTTCTGCGGTGGTGGGTTTTGCGCAGTATACCAAACGATCGTTTGCTTTGTGAATTTCAAACTGTGGCGAAGTGGTACTGCCTTCCCAGTCGTCTGCTGAGCAGTGCAAGCGGAAATACAGAAGTTCAATTTGACCGCCCGATTGCAGTCATTCCTTCCAGTAGAACTACGACTGCAGTGTGGTCGCGAATTCGATCAAAGGGATACCCGTAATCGACCAGGTTCCGTCATTGGAAACGGTTGCCCGATACCTGCCATTGGGCGAACCAAATTCTCAATACCGGACATTTCATTTACACAGAACTACGATCTGCTGCCAATAATCATCAGCGTCCAGCCTGTTCACATGACCATCGCTTCGAGGCGGAAAACACCTGCAGCCGCTCGAATTTCTTTCATGAGACCATGACCTGGAAGCGTCTTGGTCTCAATCGTCACAAGACCGACTTGTGCCAATTGGTCTACATCACGTTTGACAGCGCTGCGATCGCGATGCAGTCGCCCAGCGATCACTGTGATCGAACCTGGTTCGCCCTTGACACTGCGGAACACGTCAAGTCGACTGGCAGTCAGCAGGCGCAGGAGATCGGCAGGATCTTCAAAGCTGACAGTGCGTTCCTCTGGTATCGGTTGACCAGCGTCAGCCAATCGTGCCAACACCTTCCCCCTGCGAAAGAAATCTTGTTCGTTACCTGCTTTGAGGGTGACATTTTTCATGCTGTTCTCCTGAGTGCAGCCCAATCGGTCTGGAACTGATCTTCTATGTCATCAAAACTCGTGAATTTAACCGTAGCCACAACGCCGAAATAGTGCCGGTGGTGATGCCCATGTTGGTTGTCATAGCCCACCACGCGTCCGTTATCGCCGGCATGTAGTGCATGGTTGATGTACGCAAGGTTGTAACGAGTCACCTGACCTCGCGCATCAACCCAAATTTCACGTCGAAGCTGACCATTCCCACGCTTTTGCGTGATGTGGTGCGTATCGTCGACAATTCTTCGATCAGCCATGACATATATTATCATGGCTGAAGTATCTGGCGTGCATTGACTTGACGGACTGAGGGGCAAGGCGTGCGAAAGATGTCGATTTCCGTGAACAGCGGCTATGTGTCTAATGCGAGCACCGGCGAACGCATCGCATGCAGCTGCGAGATGGCTCGCGCATCCTTGTGCCAGCAGTTTCGTGAAGCTTTCAATGGTGCAGAAAAAAGCCACCGGCAGGTGGCTTTTCCCGGGAGCGTGAAGACGCTATTTCTTGGCCACCGCCACATCGGTGATGTACGGGCCCACCACCTTCCACTTGCCATCCTGGATCTGCGACAGGCGCGAGGCGTCGCTGCCCAGGCGCTTGGTGGCCGAGAACGTGGCGGGCGCGCTGCCAAAGATGTCGGTCGGGATCGTCATCGTGTCCATCACCTTGATGAAACTGTCGGTCGTCAGGTTCTTGCCGGCCTTGGTGGCGGCGTTGGCGAAGGTGTTGATGATCAGGTAGCCATAGACCGAGAACACGGCCGGGTCTTCATTGAACTTGGTCTTGTATTTATTGGCCCAGAAGCGGATCGGCTGCGAGGTCTCGTCGGTGTAGGGGTTTTGCACCGTCATGGTTGCGTACAGGCCGTCCATCGCCTTGCCGCCGAGCTTGTGGATCAGGTCGGTGTAGGCCGCACTCGAGCCCAGGAACACCGGGTTGAAGCCGGTCTTGCGTGACTCGCCGATGGTGCCGATGGTCTCGCGGATGATGGTGCCCAGCACCACCATTTCGCAACCTGCCGCCTTCATCTTGGCGACTTGCGACGAGAAGTCAGTCGAGCCGCGTTTGAAGGATGTCTTCTCGGCGTAATCCATGCCCATCGTTTTCAGGCCCGCTTCGCCACCGCGCAACACTTCAAGGCCGAAGTCGTCATCCTGGTAAATGGTGCAGACCTTCTTGAGGCCCTTTTCCTTGATCATCTGCGGCACAGCGCGGCGCATCTGGTCGTAGTAGGTGGCGGCGAATGAATACTTGAGCCGGTGAAACGGCTCGTACATTTCGCGCGCCGCCGTCACCGGGAAGAAGTTGATCACGTTCTTCTCGAACTGCACCGGCATCGCTGCCATGTTCTGCGCCGTGCCGATGTGGCCCATCATCATGAAAATCTTGTCCTGGTTCACCAGTTTTTGCGCTGCCAGCACGGCCTTCTTCGGGTCGTAGCCGGAGTCTTCCACGATCAGGCGTAGCTTGCGTCCGTTGATGCCGCCCTGCTCATTGATTTCATCGACCGCCAGCATCATGCCCAGACGGTCCTGTTTGCCAAAGCCCGCCAGCGGGCCCGACAAGTCCTGGATCGAGCCGAGCACGATCTCGGTGTCGGTAACGCCCTGCTGGGCGCTGTGCACGCTGGCCGAAAACGCGAGGGCGGCCAGAGCCATGGTTAAAGCAATCTTCATCAGTTGTCTCCTTCAAAAAATTGGGTACGCTGAACTAGCTGTACATGGCCTCGATCTGAGCCGAATATTTCTTTTCCACCAGTTTACGCTTGAGTTTCATTGTTGGTGTGAGCTCTTCATCTTCTGCCGTCAACTGGGTTTCAAGCAGGAAGAACTTCTTGATCTGCTCGACGCGTGCAAACTTCTGATTGACGCGATCAATCTCGCGCTGGATCAGCGCCTGCACTTCGTGCGAGCGCGTCAGGCTGGCGTAGTTGCTGAAGGGCACGTCCGCGTCCTGCGCGAATTTTTCGACGTTCTCCTGGTCGATCATGATGATGACGGTCAGATAGGGTCGCTTGTCGCCGATCACCACAGCGTCGGTGATGTAGGGCGAGAACTTCAGGTCGTTTTCGAGTTCGCTCGGTGTCACGTTCTTGCCGCCGGCGGTGATGATGATGTCCTTCATCCGGTCCGTGATGCGGAAGTACCCATCGGCGTCCATCACGCCGACGTCGCCGGTGTGCAGCCAGCCCTCGGCGTCGATCGTTTCGGCAGTCTTTTCCGGCAGGTTCAGGTAACCGGCGAAAACATTTTTACCGCGCACCAGGATCTCACCGCTGGCCGGATCAAGCCGCACCTCGTTGAAGGCGGCAGCCGGGCCGATGGAGCCGGGCTTCATGCGCTCGGCCGGCACGCCGGTGGAGGCGCCGCAGGTTTCGGTCATGCCCCAGACTTCAAGCATCGGCACGCCGAGTGCCAGGTACCAGCGCACCAGCTCGGGCGAGATCGGCGCCGCACCCGTCACCAGAAAACGCGCACGGTGAATGCCGATCAGCTTGCGCACATTGTTCAGCGCCAGCCACTGCGCCAGCTGGAACTTGAGTTTGAGCCAGCTGCTCACCGCTTGACCGGCCAGCACGCGGTTGGCGATCTCGGTGCCGACACCAAAACCCCAGGCGTACGCTGCCTGCTGCACGGCGCCGGCCTCTTTGAGCGCGATCATGACGCCCGAGTAGAACTTCTCCCAGACCCGGGGTACGGCGGTGAAAACTGTCGGCGCAATCTCGCGCACGTTCTCGGGGATGGTCTCCGGGTTTTCCACGAAGTTGAGCTTGGTGCCGGTGTACAACGCAAAGTACTCGCCGCCCATGCGCTCGGCGATATGGCACAGCGGCAAAAAGCACATGCGCTCATCGCGCTCGTCCTGCGCGATCAGCGTGTTGAAGCCGCGCACGGTGTAGACCAGGCCGGCGTGCAGGTGCATGGCGCCCTTGGGCTTGCCAGTGGTGCCCGAGGTGTAGACCAGGATCGCCAGGTCCTCCGGCTGGCAGGCTTGCAGCCGCTGCGCCAACTCGTCCGGCTGCGCGGCCAGATGCGCGCGACCGCGTTCGCGCAGCGCGGCCAGGCTGATGATGCCGGGATCGTTCAGCTGGTGCAGGCCTTCCATGTCGAACACCACGATCTGGCGCAACAGCGGCAGCGCATCGCGCACTTCAAGCGCTTTGTCGAGCTGTTCGTCGTCTTCCACAAACAGGATGCGGGTGCGCGAGTCCTGGCACAGGTACTGCACCTGTGCGGCAGCGTCGGTCGGGTAGATGCCGTTGGAGACACCGCCACAGGACAAAACGCCGAGGTCGGCCCAGACCCATTCGACCACCGTATTGGCCAAAATCGAGGCGCATTCTCCCTTGGCAAAACCCAGGCTCAGCAAGCCGCCAGCGATTTCGCGCACGGCATCGGCGCACTGGTTCCAGCTCCAGGCGCGCCACAGGCCCAGGTGCTTCTGGCGCAGCCAGGTGTTGGGGCCACGCTGATCCACCGCGTTCCAGAACAGCGCCGGAATGGTTTCGCCTTGCAACACGATTTCAGTGTTGGCCTTGATGTGGCTGAGATCCCAGAGTTGTGTCATCTGTTCATCTCCATGTCTTCTTCTTCTTCCAGCGCCGCTCGCCGCGCACGCCTTCGTCCTTGAAGCCGAGGTAGAACTCCTTGATGTCGTCCTTCTCGCGCAGGCGTGGGCAACTGTCTTCCATCACGATGCGGCCGTTTTCCAGCACGTAGCCATAGTCGGCGGCGTTGAGCGCCATGTTGGCGTTTTGCTCGACCAGCAGGATGGTGGTGCCGCGCTCGCGGTTGATGCGCACCACGATCTCGAAGATCTCGCGCGTCAGCTTGGGCGACAGGCCCAGGCTCGGTTCGTCGAGCAGCATCAGGTCGGGGTTGGCCATCAGTGCGCGCGAGATCGCCAGCATCTGCTGCTGGCCGCCCGAGAGCAGGCCCGCGTCCTGCGCACTGCGTTCGCGCAGGATCGGGAAATAGGCAAACACAGTTTCGATGTCACGCGCCACGCCGTCGCGGTCCGCTCGCGTATAGGCACCCATCATCAGGTTGTCACGCACGCTCAGCAGCGGAAAAACTTCGCGCCCCTCGGGGACATGGCTCAGGCCGAGTTGCACGATCAGGGCCGGATCGCGCGCCGTGATGTCGTCGCCCTTGAATTCGACCGAGCCCTTGCGCGGATCAATGATGCCCGAGATCGTTTTCAGAATGGTGGTTTTGCCGGCGCCGTTGGAGCCGAGTACGGTTGCGATCTCGCCCCGGCGCACCTGCAGGCTGACACCCCGGATCGCCTTGATCGGGCCGTAGGCGCTCTCGACGTTGAGCAATTTCAGCACCGGATCGTCGCTCACGGCAGGTGGGTTGACACTCATGCGGGACGCTCCTGCGCCGTGCTGCCGGGTCGGCGCAGCGATGTGACGTCGTCGATCTGGCCGAGGTAAGCTTCAATGACAGCGGGGTTGCTTTGCACCTCGCGCGGCGTGCCCATGGCCAGCACCTGGCCCTCGTTCATCGCGAGCACGCGGTCCGAGACCTTGGAGACCAGGGTCATGTCGTGTTCCACCATCAGCACCGTGATGCCCAGCTCATTTTTGATGTCGGCGATCCAGAACGCCATGTCCTCGGTTTCCTCGACGTTCAGACCGCTCGAGGGTTCGTCGAGCAGCAGCAAGCGTGGCTCGGTGCACAGTGCGCGCGCCATCTCGACCACCTTGCGCACACCGTAGGGCAGGCCTTCCACCAGCGCGTCACGGTAGTGCTGCAGGTCAAGAAATTCGATCACTTCTTCGGCCTTCTCGCGCGCCTTCAACTCGGCCGCGCGCGTGGCGCCACTAAAGAAAAGGTCCTGCCAGAAACCGGTCTTGCGATGCGTGTGGCAACCGATCAGCAGGTTGTGCAGCACGGTCGCGTGCTCGAACAGTTCGATGTTCTGAAAGGTGCGCGCAATGCCCAGGCCGGCCACATTTTGCGGCGCTTGTTCGGTCAGGCACAGCATGCCGTTTGGGCCCAGGTAGTCAATCTGGCCGCTGCTGGGTGTGTAGAGGCGGCTGATCAGATTGAAGACCGTCGTCTTGCCGGCGCCATTGGGTCCGATCAGGGTGAAGACCTCGCCCTGGCGCACTTCGAAGCTGACGTCGTTGACCGCCAGCAGGCCGCCGAAGCGCACGCTCAGATTCCTGGCGGATAAAAGTGTCGATGTCATTTCAGCCTATCGGATTTCTGGAACGACTTCTGCCGCTTGAACATGCCCTTGCGGTAGAACGGAAACATCTGCAAATAGGTGCGAATTTTCAGCCAGCGCCCGTACAAGCCCATCGGCTCGAACAGTACAAAGGCCACCAGCACCGCGCCGTAGACAAAGCCTTGCAGGCCCGGCGCCTGACCAATGCTGGGCGGCAGGTAGTCCTTCACCATGGCGATGACTTGCGGCATGCTGATCAGGAAGATGGCGCCAAAAAATGCGCCGTGCACCGAGCCGACGCCGCCGATCACGATCATCAGCAGCAGGTCGATCGACTGCAGGATGTTGAACTGGTCCGGTGAAATGAACTGCAGCTTGTGCGCGTACAGCGCGCCGGCAACGCCGGCCAGCGCCGCCGACCAGGCAAACGACAGCGTCTTGTAGCGCGCCAGGTGGATGCCCATGCTTTGTGCCGAAATTTCGGAGTCGCGGATCGCGACAAAAGCGCGGCCCGTTGGCGAGCGCAGCAGGTTCAGGATGCCGAGCGTGGCCAGCACCGTGAGCAGCAGACAGAGAAAGTAAAAGGCCTCGCCCGAGTCCAGCGTCCAGCCCAGGAAATCAGGCTTCTTGATGTGGATGCCGGCGTTGCCACCGGTGACCGATTCCCAGCGCGCCAGTACCTCTTCGACGATGAAGCCGAACGACAAGGTCGCCATGCCGAGGTAAATGCCCTTGACGCGCAGTGCCGGCAAACCCACCACCACGCCGACCGCCGCCGACAGCCCGGCGGCGCAGAACAGCGCGATTGGAAAGGGCACACCGGCGTTGGTCAGCACCGCCTGTGTGTAGGCGCCGACGCCGAGAAAGGCAGCGTGCCCGAGCGAGAACAGACCGGTAAAGCCCGCCAGCAGCATCAGGCCGAGCCCGGCGATGGCATAGATCAGCACAAAGGTCAGTTGCGCCAGCCAGTATTCCGGCACCAACCAAGGCGCACCCAGCAAGGCCAGCAGCAGCGCGCCGTACCAGAACACATGGCCGCCATGCTTGGCCAGCCTGATGTCCTGCGCGTAGTCGGTCTTGAAGATGAAGCGCATTTAGACTTTCTTCCTCAACTTCTCGCCGAACAAACCGTTCGGTTTGACCACCAGCATGACCAGCACCACGACATAGGCGGCCGTGTCCTTGAAACCGTCGGGCAAATAAAAGCCCGAGAGCGACTCCACAATGCCGATCGTCAAGCCACCAACGATGGCGCCGGGCAGACTGCCGAAACCGCCGACCACCGCCGCCGGCATGGCTTTGAGGCCGATGAAGCCCATGTTGGCGTGCACAAAGGTGATCGGTGCCAGCAGCAGACCGGCCACCGCCGCCACGGCCGAGGCCAGGCCCCATGCCACGCCGTTGAGTTGCTTGACCGGGATGCCCATGTAGTAGGCGGCCAACTGGTTTTGCGAGGCCGCCTGCATCGCAATGCCGAGCTTGCTGTAGCGAAACAGCAGGTAGAGCAGAACACAGAGTACCGCGGTGACGGCAATCACCATCATCTGCTCGACGTTGAGCACCAGGCCGGCGGTGTTCCAGACCTGGTCCTTGTACGGCACCGGCAGCGTGTGGGTTTCGGTGCCGATGGTTGGAATCATGGTGATGAGGCCGCGCATCATGTAGCCGATGCCGATCGTCAGCATGACGACCGAGAACGCCGGTTGCCCCAGGATCGGACGGATCACGAGGCGCTCCAGCAGCACGCCAAACAAGGCCATGCCGGCCAGCGTTGAAAGCACTGACAGCCAGTAGGGGAATCCGAAGAATGTCATCGCTGCCAGGCCGCCGAAAGCGCCCAGCATCATGAGTTCACCCTGCGCAAAGCTCACGGTTTCCGTGGCTTTGTAAATCAGCACAAAGCCCAGCGCGATCAGCCCGTAGATGCACCCTTGTGCGATTCCGCTGATCACCAGTTGTAAAAGCTGCACCGTGTCTCCCGTTATGTGGCCCTGCGTTTATAGCGGCAATCCTGGTAAAGGCCGCGAGGGTTTTTACCGACGGTTTGTCAGCGCTTGCACCCGGGTTTACGCTTGGAGCGGGTTTGCGGCTTTCCGTGACGCGCTTGCGCGCCTGCCCGTCAGCGCGGCGCCAGTGCCGGTATCGGACGCGGGCGGCCCTGCTCGTCGATCGCCACGTAGGTGACGGAAGCTTCGGTCACCTTGAGGTATTGGCCCTGCGCGCTGAAGCGCTCGGCGTAGACGTCAACCTTGACCGTGATCGAGGTGCGTCCAATGCGAACGAGCTTGGAAAAAAAGGTCAGGATGTCGCCCACGCGTACCGGCTGCTTGAAGATGAATTCGTTGACCGCGACCGTTGCCATGCGGCCTCGCGCGTGGCGCGCCGAAATGACCGAGGCCGCCAGATCCACCTGCGCCATGACCCAGCCGCCGAAGATGTCGCCGTTGGCGTTGGAGTCAGACGGCATCGGAATTACCTTGAGGACCAGTTCCTCGTCGGTGGGCAGTTGAACTGCCATCGGGTTGGTGTTTGCAGACATGGGGGACAATCTCTCTACAGAATGTTGAGGACAGCGCCAGCGACGCTTTGCGTAGCTGCGGCCTGTCCCGCAAAGTACTTATTGTCAGGATTGTCCCCTATGCGCCGATCAGGCGAACACAGCCCCCTGCGTGACGGCGCCAGCGTCGTACCCGCCCCCGTTGCCACCCGATCGGATTGGGCCACCCTGCAACGTCTGTTTCCCTATCTGTGGCAATACAAATGGCGCGTCATGGCGGCGCTGGCTTTCATGATTGGCGCCAAGATGGCCAATGTGGGCGTGCCGCTGCTGCTCAAGCAACTGGTGGACACCATGAACCCCAAGGGCGGTGTCGCTGCCAACGCCCTGCTGGTGGTGCCGGTGGCCCTGCTCTTTGGTTACGGCCTGCTGCGCCTGTCCACCACGCTGTTTGCCGAGTTGCGCGAACTCATCTTTGCCAAGGCTACCGAGGGTGCGTCGCGCACGATCTCGCTGCAGGTGTTTCGCCATCTCCACGCTTTGAGCCTGCGTTTTCATCTGGAGCGCCAGACCGGCGGCATGACGCGCGACATCGAACGTGGCACACGCGCTGTCAACTCGCTGATTTCGTACTCGCTCTACAGCATCTTCCCGACGCTGATTGAAGTGGCGCTGGTGCTGAGCTACCTGGCGCTCAAGTTCGACCTCTGGTTTGCTGGTATCACGATCGTGGCGCTGATCGTCTACATCAGCTTCACGGTGGTGGTGACCGAGTGGCGCACGCATTTCCGCAAAGAGATGAATGAGCTTGATTCGAATGCACACAGCCGCGCCATCGATTCACTGCTCAATTACGAAACGGTCAAGTATTTCAACAACGAAGAATTCGAGGCGCGCCGCTATGACGAGAACCTGGAGAAATACCGCCGCGCTGCGGTCAAGAGCCAGAGCACGCTGAGTCTTTTGAACACGGGACAGCAACTGATCATCGCCGCTGGCTTGGTGGCCATGCTGTGGCGCGCCACGCAGGGTGTGGTTGACGGCCATATGACGCTGGGCGACCTGGTGATGGTCAACGCCTTCATGATCCAGCTCTACATTCCGCTGGGCTTTCTCGGCGTGCTGTACCGCGAGATCAAGCAAAGCCTGACCGATCTGGAAAAGATGTTCACGCTGATGGAGCGCGAACGTGAAATTGCCGATGTGCCGGGGGCCAAGCCGCTGCGTGTCGATGGCGCCAACGTCACGTTCAGCCACGTCAACTTCGCCTATGACCCGGCGCGCCCCATCCTGCACGACATCAGCTTCGAAATTCCAGCCGGCAAGACAGTGGCCGTGGTCGGTCCCTCGGGTTCCGGCAAATCGACACTGGCGCGGTTGCTGTTTCGCTTCTACGACGTGCAGAGTGGTCAGATCCTGATTGCCGGGCAGGACATCAAACAGGTGACGCAGGCTTCTCTGCGCCAGGCCATCGGCATCGTGCCGCAGGACACGGTGCTGTTCAACGACACGGTGGAATACAACATCGCCTACGGCCAACCAGGTGCCACGCATGCTCAGGTGATCGATGCGGCGCGCTCGGCGCACATTCACAGCTTCATCACGGCCACGCCCAAGGGCTACGACACCATGGTTGGCGAGCGCGGCCTGAAGCTCTCGGGCGGTGAAAAGCAGCGCGTGGCGATCGCCCGCACCCTGCTGAAAAACCCGTCTGTGTTGATCTTCGATGAAGCCACTTCTGCGCTCGACAGCGCCAACGAGCGCGCGATCCAGGCCGAACTGCAAAGCGTGGCGCAAAACAAGACCACGCTGGTGATTGCGCACCGGCTCTCGACCGTGGTCGATGCGCATGAAATCCTGGTGATGGAGGCCGGACGCATCATCGAGCGCGGATCGCACGCGCATCTGCTGGCAGCCAACGGGCGCTATGCCGAAATGTGGGCACTGCAGCAGAGCGCTGAGTGAAGGCGGCATCCTCCTTTCAATTGGCGATGGCGCTCTACTTGAGGGGGCCGTGCTTATGGCGCGTAGGACGCGAAGAAGGTTGAAGCCGTGGTGTTTTGCGCGTCATCCTGAATGAGGGAACGAAGCGCCTGTGCCTGCTCATCATCGCGGTGTTGCTCGATTCGACTCTGCCAGATCATGCTGCCTGTGATGCCGCCAATCAGCATGCCAATTGGGCTGGAGTGGAACAAAAGGACGGCGACATTGTTTGCAGAAACGCCACCCCATAGCGACGAGAGCGTGTTCAAACCTTCTTCTCGTTCGGCTGGTGGCAAATTGTTCACGTATTCGATCATGCCCAATTTGGTACCTACCAGTGCCAGCAGGCCCACCGGTGATGTCCCTACCAATGGGTTGAGTTCAGCCCCTCCGCTGGCAATCACGCCGTACGTTGTCAGACTGTCGGCAAGCGCAGACACTTTCGCTGCGTCTGTGTCGGATGGAAGGAGTTCGGATGAATCTGCGGCCCAGCAACTGACGGCGCAGAGCGCGAGTGCAAGGATGGCAGTTTTGAATGCGGACATGATGACCTTTCGATAAACGGGGTTGCGGAATCAATGATTCAGCAATGGCAACTGGTTGGAATGAGCGAGAGGGCATCGAAACACTGCTGTGACCAAATGGTAGAGCGCGCATAGCCAGTGCAAGGCAAAGAAAAGAGGCGCTTAATGCCTTTAGTTTTGTTGGCATTGGGCTGCGCGCCGCCGTGCACTTCTACAATTGCCAGACGCAAAGACTTCGCATCGCAGCCCCAGACCAACAGACCGCATGACCGCACTCCATATTTCCACCGCCTTCGACTCTGGCGCCGTCGAGGTGCTGAGCTTGGCTGACGCCAGGGATATCCAACTCAACATCCGGCGTGACAACGCCAGCGAATTTGCCCAGTGGTTTCACTTCTGCCTGCAGGGCGCGGCGGGCCAGGCGGTCAGCTTGCGCTTTCTCAACGCTGGCCAGTGCGCTTACGCCAAGGGCTGGGTCGACTACCGCGTGGTTGCCAGCTATGACCGCCAGCACTGGTTTCGCATCCCGACGCAGTTTGATGGCCAGGTCCTGCGTGCCGAGATCACACCTGCGACAAACAGCGTCTTCTTTGCCTACTTCGAGCCTTATTCGTACGAACGCCATCTGGACCTGATCGGCTCGGCTGGCGCATCCGACAGCGTGGAAATTGAGCATCTGGGCCAGACGCAGGATGGCCGCGACATGACGCTGCTGCGCGTCACCGCGCCGGACGGCGCGATGCCGGTTGCGCAACGCAAGAAGGTGTGGCTGATCGCGCGCCAGCATCCAGGCGAGGCGATGGCCGAGTGGTTTGCTGAAGGTTTTCTGGAGCGTCTGCTGGACGGCGACGACCCGGTGTCCCGGGTGCTGCTCGCGCGCTGCGTCTTTTATATCGTTCCCAACATGAACCCGGATGGCGCCGCGCGTGGCAATTTGCGCACCAATGCGGTGGGCACCAACCTCAACCGCGAGTGGCTGCAGCCCAGTCTGGCGCGTTCGCCCGAAGTCTTTTTGGTGCGCCAGAAGATGATCGAGACCGGTGTCGATCTGAACCTGGATGCGCACGGCGACGAAGTGCTGCCCTACAACTTCTGCGTCGGCAGCGAGGGTAACCCCGGCTACACGCCGCGTATTGCAGAATTGGAGCAGCGTTTCAAATCGGCCTGGGTTGCGACCTGTCCGGATTTTCAGACTACGCAAGGCTACGCATGCATCCAGCCCGGGCAAGCGAATCAGACCCTGGCGACAAATTGGGTGGCGCAGCAGTTTGACTGTCTGGCGTTCACGATCGAGATGCCGTTCAAGGACAACGCCGATCTGCCCGATGGTTTTACCGGCTGGAGTGGCGAGCGTTCGAAGAAGCTCGGTGCCAGCGTGCTGTTGCCAATCCTGGCGGTCGTCGATCAACTGCGGGATGCAACATGACAGATTCCAACAAGTCACCGGCGTTTCGCCGCGCCACACCACCACCCGCTCGCGCGCCAGTGACCAGTGCAACGCCTAACAGCAGCGGCACGCTGCGTCTGAACAAGCGCATGGCCGAGCTGGGATTGGCTTCACGCCGCGAAGCCGACGACTGGATCGGCCGTGGCTGGGTCAAGGTCAATGGCGAGCTTGCCACCATGGGCATGCAGGTGAGCCCCGATGTGCGCATCGAGATCGCCAAGCAGGCGCAGGGCCAGCAGGCGAACCAGGTAACGATTCTGCTGAACAAGCCGATGGGCATCGTCAGCGGCCAGGCCGAGGACGGGCACCTGCCCGCCATCACGCTGATCCAGCCGCAAAACCGCTGGGTCGAAGACAACGCGCGTTTCTTTTTCCACCCCAAGCAGTTGCAAAGCCTGGTGCCTGCGGGCCGGCTCGACATTGATTCGATTGGCCTCCTGGTGCTGACGCAGGATGGCCGCGTCGCGCGCCAACTGATTGGCGAAGACTCGGTGATGGAAAAGGAGTACCTGGTGCGCGTCAGCTACACCGGGTTTACCGAACCCGATGGCCGGCCCGACCGCCTGCTGCAGATCAATGATGGCGACCCGGTCAGCACCAATGTACAAGCCATTTTCCCGGCCGAAGGTTTGACGCGCTTGCGCCACGGTCTGAGCCTGGATGGGCAGGCACTTAAGCCGGCCAAGGTCAGCTGGCAGAACCCGGAGCAGTTGCGTGTCGTGCTGACCGAAGGCAAGAAGCGCCAGATCCGGCGCATGTGTGAACTCGTCGGACTCAAGGTTGTGGGCCTCAAGCGCGTGCGCATCGGCAACGTCATGTTGGGCAATCTGCCAATCGGTCAGTGGCGCTACCTGGCGCCGCATGAAAAGTTCATTTGAGCATTTGATAAGCCATGACGCGTACAAAGGCCAATGCCGTCATGCCGCAGATGACCCGCAAGCCACGGATTCCTCTGCGCGCCTCTGACTTGCGCGGCGTGGCGCAACTGGCAACCCAGGCCACGACCGCGGTGGCAAATATTGCCGAGGGTGTGCACCAGTCGGTCTGGGGCAGCATGGGTGTGCCCGGTGGCAAGCAGGCCGGGCAAACGCGCGGCCTTACCCGCTTCGTTTACCAGGCGGTGCGGGGCATTACGCAGTTGGTCGGCGATGGCGCGCAGGCCGTGCTCGGCAAACTGGCGCCGCTGCTGGCGTCAGCGCAGCATGAGGTTCCCGGATCGCCGCAACGCGAAGCCGTGCTGGCCGCGCTCAACGGCGTCATGGGCGACCGGCTGCACCAGAGCGCCAACCCGCTGGCCACGCCCATGTCGCTGCGCTACCGCGGCGCTGCGCTCGATTGGCAGGCCCTGGCGCCGGTGCCAGAGGCCGGCGCCAAAGTGCTGTTACTGATCCATGGTCTGTGCATGAACGATCTGCAGTGGCAAACGCAGCACGGCACGCAGGCCGTCAACCATGGCACGGTGCTGGCCCGAGAGTTGGGTTACACGCCGCTTTATCTGCGCTACAACTCCGGCCTTCACGTTTCAGAAAATGGTCATGAGCTGGCGGCGCAACTGGAGCAGTTGCTGGACCATTGGCCGTGTGCGATTGCGGACATCACGGTGCTGGCGCACAGCATGGGCGGGCTGCTGATCCGCAGCGCAGTTCATGCGGCACGGCAGGCCGGCCTGCGCTGGCCCGAACGTCTGAAGGTCATTGTCTTTCTCGGCACGCCGCACCACGGTGCGCCGCTGGAGCGCGCCGGCAACTGGGTTGATGTGATCCTGGGCAGCACACCCTACACGCGCCCGTTTGCCCGCTTGGCCCAGTTGCGCAGCGCCGGCATCACCGATCTGCGTTATGGCCATGTGCTTGATTCCGACTGGCAGGGCCATGAACGCTTTCGCCGCAAGCCCGACAGCCGGGCGCCCTTGCCGCTGCCTGAGGGTGTCGCCTGTTACGCCGTGGCGGCCACGACGGCGGCCAAGCGCAGTTTGCTGGCTGATCGCCTGTTGGGTGATGGTCTGGTGCCCCTGCACAGCGCACTCGGCCAGCACGATGACGATCGGCACACGCTGGCGTTTCCAAAACCCGCGCAATGGATTGCTTACCGCACCAGCCACATGGCGCTGCTGAGCAGTCCGGCGGTGACGGGCCAGATTTTGCACTGGCTCAAACCAATGCCGGGTTGATCACAGCCAGGTCAGTTGCGTAGCCCGTATGCAGCGCAGCGAAATACGGGATTGGTAACGTAGCGCTCTCCCCGTATTACGCCTTCGGCTTCATACGGGCTACAGTCCTGCTCGCGCTAGATGCGACCTCAGAAAACCGCGTTCCACAGCGCCAGCACAGCGTCACGCTGCGTCGCCATTTCCGTCATGTCAAAGTGGGTTGGCTCTTCATTCAGACGGGCCCGGTGTTGGACCCGGCGCAACTCGCGGTAGGCACCGGCAGCAGCGTGTCCGACACCGCTTGGCAGCAGGCCGATGATCTCGGCCGTCTCCAGCAGTGCGATGTTGCCGGTGTTGGCCGTCAGTTCGTCGTGCGACGCGGCGTTGCACAGCACCAGGTACTGCATGACGAACTCGACGTCGATCATGCCGCCGGGGCTGTGCTTGACGTCGAACTGCTCGCCACGCACCGGGTGCGCGCTGCGCACGCGTTCACGCATGCTCATGATCTCGCTCTTCAAGTCGGCGGCGTGGCGCGGCGCGGTGATCACCGCCTTGCGAATGGCATCGAAGCGCTGGCGCAGCGCGTCATCGCCGAGTACGAAGCGGGCGCGTGTCATGGCCTGGTGTTCCCAAGTCCAGGCGGTATTGCTGCCGCGTTGCTGCTGGTAGTTGGCGTAGGCGTCAAAGCTGGTGATGAGCAGCCCGGAGTTGCCGTTGGGCCGCAGGTCGGTGTCGATCTCGTACAGGTCGCCTTCGCCGGTCTTGACGGTGAGCCAGTTGATCAGCTTGCGCACCAGTGCGGCATAGACTTCGGGCGCGCGCTCATCCTCGTCTTCATAAACAAAGACGATGTCCAGATCGCTGCCGTAGCCGAGCTCTTTGCCGCCGAGTTTGCCGTAGGCAATGATCGCAAACTGGGGGCTGTTGCGGTGCTTCTTGTTCAGGCGCTCCCAGCACCAGCGCGTGGTCACGCGCAATATTGCTTCGGCCAGTGAACTCAAATCGTCAGCCACTTGTTCCACCGTCAAGCGGCCCTCGACGTCGCGCGCCAGCGTGCGGAACACCTCGGCGTGGTGGGCGCGGCGCAGCAGGTTGAGCAAGCCTTCGTCGTCATCTTCGCCGGTGCCGCTCAGCGATTGACGGCGGTGTTCAAGTTCGGCTTCGAACTCGGCTGCGGCAAAGCGTTCGTCGAGCATGTCGGCATTGGCCAGTTCGTCGATTACGCCCGGGTGCAACAGCAGATAGCGTGCCGGCCAGCGTGCCGCACCGAGCAGGCGCAGCAGGCGCTCATGCACGTTGGGACGCTCCACCAACAGCGCCAGATAGCTTTCCCGGCGCAGCAGCGGCTCGATCCAGTCCACCAATCGCACGGCGGCGGTTTCCGTCACCTCGTTCTCCTGTACCCACTGCGCTGTGCGCGACAGCAGGCGCAGCAAACGCGTGCGTGAATCCTCGCGCAGGGCCAACACCCGCGGGTGCTCACGCCAGGGTGCAACCCGTTCGCGCAGGGCGCTCGGCAGTTGTGCCAGCAGTTCGTCAAAGCCCGGCGTGACCGCGGTGGCCTTGCTGGCGTTGCAGTTCTTGCACTCCTTTTCTGCGCCGCCACCGAGCAAGGAATCAAATTCCTGTGCCACCAGCTCGCGGTGCGTATTGAGCTGGTGCAGCAGCTCCGGGACACTGGCGCAGCCCATGCTGGCGGCAATCCATTCCAGATCCGGGTCCTGCGTTGGCAGTACATGTGTCTGCTGGTCGTCGAGGTACTGGATGCGGTGTTCGACCCGGCGCAGAAAGTCATACGCCAGGGCCAGCGCATCGGCGCTGACGCCGGGCATCAGGCCGGCCTTGGTCAGGCGCGGCAGCGCAGCCAGTGTTGGGCGGGTTCGCAGTTCGGGGAACTGACCCCCACGCACCACCTGCAGCAATTGCACAATGAATTCGATTTCACGGATACCGCCGCGCCCGAGTTTGACGTCGTTGGCGCGTTCCGGGTGCCCACTGCTGCGCTTGTTCGCATGCTCACGGATTTGCCGGTGCAGCACACGCAGGGAGTCAAACACGCTGTAGTCCAGGTAGCGCCGGAAAACAAAGGGCAGCACCACCTCGCGCAGTCGTTGCGCCGCAGTGTTGTCGCTGCCGCCCAGGCGTGCCACGACCCGGCTCTTGAGCCAGGCGAAGCGCTCCCATTCGCGACCCTGCACATGAAAGTACTCTTCGAGCGCACCCAGCGATACCGCCGGGGGGCCGGAGTTGCCGTTCGGGCGCAGCGCCAGGTCAACGCGAAAAACAAAGCCGTGTTCGGTGGTGTCGCCGATCAGGGTGTAAATGGCGCGCACCGCCTTGGCGAAGTATTCCTGGTTCGAGATGCGGCCACGCCCCTGTGCATCGCCGGTGGTCTCGCCGTCTTCGTCGTAGATGTAGATCAGGTCGATGTCACTGGATACATTGAGCTCGCGCGCGCCGAGCTTGCCCATGCCGATGACCCAGAGTACAGCGCTTGCGCCGCTGGCGGCTCTCGGGCTGCCGTGGCTCTGGTCGAGTGTCTGTTGCACTTCGGTGCAGGCGCGTCGCAGCGCGAATTCGGCCAGTTCGGTCATGGCCTGCGTGACGGCCTGCAGCGGCGCTTGCGCTTCGCAGTCCAGACGAAGCAGACGTTCGAGTACCAGTTGGCGCGTGATGCGCAGGGCGGCAGCGCTGTCATTGCCAGCGGCCTTGAGCGCATCAAAGCACAGCGCCATGTGTTCATGATTGGGAAGACCCGGCGATAACAAGTGCAACTGGTCTTCAAAGCGGCGGCGCACGCGCTGGCAGAAACGCGAGTGCGAGGAAAGGGCCGAGCCGGTCATAATTCCTGTCATATCTTTTTCTTTTCCATGATTGACGCGACGCCTGCACCTTCTCTACTGCCGAAAACACTGACCACCGTTGCCCGCTGGTCGTTGGGCTTGACCTTGACGGCGTGGTTTGTTTTTGGCGCGACCTGGGCTGCGTTGCACTGGTTCATTGTGCCGCGAATTGACGAGTTGCGCCCATGGCTGCAAGCGCGAGCCACGCAGGTTGTAGGGGTTGCGGTTCATATTGGCGCCATCAAGGCGCAGTCGGGCGGCATGATTCCGTCCTTCGAGTTGAGTGACGTGCAGTTGCTCGACAGTCAGGGCCGCGCCGCACTGCGCTTGCCGCGTGTCCTGGTGGCCCTGTCGCCGGCGTCACTCTGGCGTTTGGGTTTTGAGCAGGTGTACATCGACGGCCCGCAACTTGACATCCGGCGTGACCGCAATGGCAAGATCTTTGTCGGGGGCCTGGATTTCTCGAAGAACGGCGAAGCCGACCCCGACAGCACCGACTGGTTCTTCTCGCAACATGAGTTTGTCATCCGTGACGGTAGCGTGCAGTGGACTGATGAGTTGCGCGATGCGCCGCCGCTGGCGCTGGCGGCGGTGGACATTGTGCTGCGCAACAGGGGGCGCCACCACGATTTGCGCATCGACGCCACGCCGCCGGCCTTGTGGGGCAGCCGCTTTAGCGTGCGCGGCATGTTCGAGCAGCCTTTGCTGTCCTTGCACAAAGGGCAGTGGCGCGATTGGCGTGGCCAGCTTTACGCCGAACTGGGGCGGGTTGATTTGTCGGAGCTCAGGCGTTACGCGCCCATCGGCGTCGATCTGCACGCCGGCAATGGCGCGCTGACGGCATGGGTTGATGTTGATCGTGGCCAGATCGTCGGTGCACTGGCCGATGTCGCGCTCGGCGAGGTCCGTGTGACCCTGGCCAAGGACTTGCAGGCGCTTGATCTGCTGTCGGTGCGCGGGCGCCTGGGTGGCAAGGTGCTGGCTTCGGGCTTTGAGTTTTCGACGCAGGGCCTGCAGTTTGATACGCGCGAGGGTCTGCACTGGCCTGGCGGCAATGTCAGCGTCAGCTACCTTGGGGCCGAAGGCCGTGTGGCGGCGCACGGCGAACTCAAGGCCAATCAGCTTGATCTGGGTGCCTTGTCGCAGATCGCCAACCGACTGCCGTTTGAGCCGGGTCTGCGCGCGCAGTTGCAGGCGCATGCGCCCAAGGGCCTGGTCGAGACGCTGCAACTGACATGGGAGGGTTCGGAAGGGAGTCAGTACGCGGTCAAGGGGGTGGTGAGCCAGCTCGAACTCGCGCTGACGGCGAACTCGCCCGGCGTGCGCGGTGCGCGCCTTGACTTCGACTTCAATCAGTCATCCGGTCGCGCCACGATTGCGATCGCGGGCGGCAGTCTGTCGGTCCCGGGCATTTTTGATGAACCCCTGATCCCGGTAGCGCAACTCTCAACCGAGGCGCGCTGGCAGGTCACCGGCGAGCACATCGCGCTGCAACTGCCCAATCTGAAGTTCAGCAATGCCGACGCACAGGGTGAGGCCCAGATCAAGTGGGAGACCAGCGACCCCCTGAAGTCGGCCGGACACAGCCGTTTCCCAGGTCTGCTGGATTTGCAGGGCACGCTGAGCCGGGGCGATGGTAGTCGGGTTTTTCGCTATTTGCCAATCGTCATCGAGCGCTCGGTGCGCGATTATGTGCATGACGCAGTGGCTGCGGGCAGCGTCAGCGCGGCGCGCTTTCGGGTCCGGGGCGATCTGCACGACATGCCTTTTACCAACCCCAAACTCGGCGAGTTCCGGATTGCAGCCGATGTTCAGAATGTCAACTACGCCTACGTGCCGCGCAAGCTGCAGTCGCGCGATGCCTTGCCCTGGCCGGCTCTGACCCAACTCAGCGGCGAGTTGGTGTTTGAGCGCTCGCAAATGCAGATCAAGGGCGCGCGTGCGCGCATGGGTGCCAACGCGAATCTGCAGGTGAACAAGCTCGAAGCTTTGATTCCCGATCTCAAGCATGCGGTGGTGGCCGTCAGCGCTGAAATCCGCGGCCCGCTGGGCGAGGCGATTGGCGTGGTCAATGCTTCGCCCCTGGCTGGCATGACCGGCCATGCGCTGGGGCGCGCCGTGGCCAGCGGCAACGCCGATTACCGACTCAAGCTCGCGCTGCCGATTGCTGCGATCGAGAAATCGACGGTGCAAGGCAGCGTGACGCTGGCGGGTAACGATATCCAGATCACGCCCGACACGCCCCGGATGGCGCGTGCGCGCGGTGTTGTGAATTTTTCGGAGCGTGACGTCAGCGTCGTTGGCGCGCAGGCCAGTGTGCTGGGTGGCGAGATGCGTGTCGAGGGGGGCTCGACCTCCGCCGGCGTCGCGCGCGCGGGGCAGTCCATGCTGTTTCGCGCCAGCGGCAGCATTTCGGCAGAAGGTTTGCGCCAGGCCCGGGAACTGGGTTTTGTGGCGCGCCTGGCGCAGCACGCCAGTGGCGCGACGGCTTACACCGCGACCCTGGGTTTTCGCCGGGGTGAACCCGAACTGATGCTGTCAAGCAATCTGCAGGGGCTTGGCCTGAGTCTGCCCGCGCCCTTTGCCAAGAGTGTGGAATCGACCCTGCCTTTGCGCATGGAAACCGCGCTGCTGCGCGAGTCCATCGCGCCCGGGCCGAGCGCTCAGTCGCGCCTGCGCGACCAGATGACGCTGGAGCTGGGGCGTCTGGCGTCGCTGACCTATGTGCGCGATCTGTCGGGCGCCGAGCCGCGGGTGTTGCGCGGCAGCTTGGGCGTGGGTCTGTCGGCGCAAGAGACTGCGCCAATGCCGGAGGAGGGCGTGGGTGCCAATATCAGCTTGGGCGCACTGGACCTTGATGCCTGGAACACGGTGCTGACACAGGCGGCGGGCAATTCACTGACACAAGGCAACACGCTGGGCTATCTGCCATCGAGTGTGGCCGTGCGCACACGCGACATGACCCTGGGTGGGCGGCGCTTTAGCAACGTCGTGGCCGGTGCCACGCGTGAGGGACCGCTCTGGCGCGCCAATCTCGACGCCAGCGAACTCAACGGCTATCTGGAATACCGCCCCGCCTCCGCTGTCAGTGCCGGGCGTGTTTATGCCCGGCTCGCACGCCTGACCGTCGCGGCCAGTACCGCCAGTGAAGTTGAGGCGCTGCTCGATGAGCAGCCCGCCAGCGTGCCGGCGCTCGATATTGTGGTGGAAGATTTCGAGTTGCGCGGCAAGCGCCTGGGCCGACTCGATATCGAGGCCATTAACCGGGGCGGGGGGGCGGCGCGTGACGCTGGCACACGCGAGTGGCGGCTCAACAAGTTCAACCTCAGCACGCCCGATGCCGTGCTGACGGCCAGCGGCAACTGGGCCAGCCTCAACGCCCAGGGCGGGACCGAGGTGGCGCTGCCGCCACGGGCTGCGCCCGGGCGTCGGCGCACGGTCCTGAATTTCAAGCTCGATATCAACGATGGCGGTGCTTTGTTGGCGCGCCTGGGGATGAAGGATGTGGTGCGGCGCGGACGTGGCAAGATGCAAGGGCAGGTGGCCTGGCTCGGTTCACCGCTGAGTCTGGATTACGCCTCCATGAGCGGTACCTTCACGGTTAACGTTGAGAACGGTCAGTTCCTCAAGGCCGATCCCGGCATCGCCAAGCTGCTCGGTGTGCTCAGCCTGCAGTCGCTACCGCGCCGCTTGACGCTTGATTTTCGTGATGTCTTCAGTGAGGGTTTTGCTTTTGACTTTTTGCGCGGTGACGTCGTGATTGAGCGCGGCATCGCCAAAACCAACAACCTGCAGATGCAAGGCGTCAACGCTGCGGTGCTGATGGACGGCAAGGCCGATCTGGCGTTGGAAACACAGGATATCAAGGTGGTGGTGGTGCCCGAAATCAACGCCGGAACCGCTTCCCTGATTGCTTCCGTCATCAACCCTGCCATCGGCATCGGTACCTTCCTGGCACAACTGTTTCTGCGCCGGCCCCTGATTGAAGCGGCAACCCAGGAGTTTCATATTGACGGTAGCTGGGCCGACCCCCGGATCGTCAAGATCGAGCGCAAGTCAGATGCCGCTGTCAGGACCGGGGAGCCGGGGCGGTGAATGTGGCGACGACACGTAGCCCGTATGCAGCGCAGCGCAATACGGGTTTGGCACTGCGACGGCGTCCCCGTATTACGCCTTCGGCTTCATATGGGCTACTGGCTCAGGGTTTCTGCGTCCGATCGGTCGCGTCTTCGGCGTGCGCACTGGCGCTCGGCAATTCCCCGTCTTTGCGCCCTGAGAACATGGTCCACCAGACGATCAGCAACAAGAGCAGCAAGGCACCGAGTGCTTCAAGTAGGAGCAATTGCATGAGCCGATTCCTGTGGACTGTTCTGGGTGGCCTGATTGTAGGGACGCTGCTGGCCTGCGGCAGCACACCCCTGCCACCGTCAACGCTGCCGGGTCTGGCGCTGCCTCCGGCGCAGACGCCCCCACCGGTTGAGCAAGCGGTTGCCGCCGCGCCGCCGCTGCCTGCATCCATTGCACAGACGCGAAGCCGTTGGACGGCGGTGCCCTGGTCCGAATTGCCGGGTTGGGGTGATGACGCGCTGCACGAGGCCTGGAACGCCTGGCTCAAGAACTGTGAGCGGCCGGGGCCGGTGTTTGCACCCTTGTGCAGTGAGGTTCGGCGGCTGAGCCTGGGTAGCGACCCGGAGCAACGGGCCTGGCTGCAGGCGCGGCTCCAGCCGTATCGGGTCGAGTCGTTGCAAGGCAGTGCCGAGGGCCTGCTGACCGCCTATTACGAGCCGGTTCTGGCCGCTTCGCGCAGCGCGCACGAGGGCTTCATGGTGCCGCTGTACCGGCCACCGCTTGGCCTGGCGCAACGCAAGCCCTGGTACACGCGCCAGGAGATTGACACCCTGGCTTCGGTGCAGGCGGCGCTCAAGGGCCGTGAAATTGCCTACCTGGCGGATCCGGTTGACGCGCTGATTTTGCAGATTCAAGGCTCCGGGAGGGTTCGGATCACCGAGCCGGACGGAACCCAGCGCCTGGTGCGCCTGTCTTACGCCGGCTCCAACGAGCAGCCCTACAAGAGCGTGGGGCGCTGGCTGCTGGACCAGGGCGCCGTTCGCGATGCCTCGTGGCCCGCGATCAAGGCCTGGGTGGCCCAAAACCCGCTGCGGGTCAACGAATTGCTGTGGAGCAATCCGCGCACCGTGTTTTTCAAGGAAGATCCGCTGTCCGAGTCTGACGCCGCCTGGGGCCCCAAGGGCGCGCAGGGCGTGCCCTTGACGCCCGGGCGCTCGATTGCCGTCGATCCGTTGAGTATTCCCTACGGCACACCGGTTTGGCTGGTTTCCAGTGGCCCCCAGGTTCAGTTGCAAAAGCTGGTGCTGGCGCAGGATACCGGCAGCGCTATCGTGGGCGGCGTGCGCGCCGATTACTTTGCCGGTTGGGGTGCGGCCGCTGCCGAACTGGCCGGTCGGCTCAAGCAGCCCCTGCGCCTCTGGGTGCTTTGGCCCCGCATACAATAGTCGGCTGCCGCTTTTCCGCGCCGCGTGCACGAAAACGGTGTTGCGCCCTGTTATTCTGATTCATCCCTCTGGAGTTGCCGTGTTTATTACTTCCGCCTTTGCCCAAACCGCACCCGCAGCTGCCGCTGCCGGTGGCGACATGCAGTCTTCCCTCATGAGCATGCTGCCCTTGGTGTTGATGTTCGTGGTGCTTTACTTTGTAATGATCCGTCCACAAATGAAAAAGCAAAAAGAACATCGCGCCATGATTGACGCGCTGGCCAAGGGCGATGAAGTCGCCACCGTTGGCGGCGTGCTGGGCAAGGTCAGCAAACTCGGCGACAGCTATGTTTCGCTGGAAATCGCCACCGGTGTGGAAATCCAGATCCAGCGCAGTGCCGTGGTCCAGGTTCTGCCCAAGGGAAGCATCAAGTAATCCGGCTGTCTCAGCCAATTTAGAAAAGCGATCATGAATCGTTATCCGATCTGGAAGTACGCGATCATCGTGATTGCGCTGGTGGTGGGTTTTATCTACACCCTGCCTAATTTTTTCGGTGAAGCGCCTGCCGTTCAGGTGTCATCAGCCAAGGTCACGATCAAGGTCGATGCTGGCACACAGGCCCGGGTTGAAGAGACGATCAAGGCCGCCGGACTCGTACCCGATCTGGTGACGCTTGATCACTCGTCGGTGAAAGCCCGTTTTGGCAATACCGAGAACCAGCTCAAGGCCAAGGACGCTTTGCAAAAAGCGTTCAACCCCGATCCGGCCAATGCCGGCTATGTGGTGGCGCTCAATTTGCTGTCGCGTTCACCGGTCTGGCTGACATCGCTGCGTGCGTTCCCGATGTACCTGGGCCTGGATTTGCGCGGCGGCGTGCACTTCATGCTGCAGGTTGACATGCAGGCGGCGCTGACCAAGAAGGCCGAATCGCTCGCCGGCGACATTCGCACCAGCCTGCGTGAGAAAAACGTGCGCCACAGCGGCATCAACCGCGTTGGCCAGACCATCGAAGTGCGCTTTCGCGACAACCAGGCGCTGGCCGCGGCCAAGGCCGTGCTGCAGGAGCAGTTCACCGACCTGGAATCGGTCGACGCCATGGATGGCGCCGACTACAAGTTGACAGCGTCGATCAAGCCCGAAGCGGCGCGGCGCGTACAGGACCAGTCGCTCAAGCAAAACATCACCACGCTGCACAACCGCATCAATGAACTTGGTGTCGCCGAGCCCGTTATCCAGCAGCAGGGGCTGGACCGCATCGTGGTGCAGTTGCCGGGCGTGCAGGACACGGCCAAGGCGAAAGACATTCTGGGCCGCACCGCCACGCTGGAAGTGCGCATGGTTGACGAAAGCGCGGAAGCGCGCGCGGCCGAGGGCGGCGCTGCAGCCGTGCCGTTTGGTTCCGAGCGTTATCTGGAGCGTGCCGGCCAGTCCATCATCGTCAAGAAGCAGGTGATCCTGACTGGCGACAACCTGACCGACGCCCAGCCCGGCTTTGACAGCCAGACGCAGGAGCCGGTGGTGAACCTGACGCTCGACGCCAAGGGCGCGCGCGTGTTCAAGGATGTGACGCGCGAGAACGTGGGCAAGCGCATGGCGATTCTGCTGTTCGAGAAGGGCAAGGGCGAAGTGGTGACGGCGCCCGTGATCCGCTCCGAAATCGGTGGCGGTCGCGTGCAAATCTCCGGTCGCATGACCTCGATGGAAGCCAACGACACGGCGCTGCTGCTGCGCGCGGGCTCGCTCGCCGCGCCGATGGAAATCATCGAGGAGACCACCATCGGCCCGAGCCTGGGCGCCGAGAACATCGCCAAGGGTTTCAACAGTGTGACCTATGGTTTTGTTGCGGTGGCGATCTTCATGTGCATTTACTACGTGCTGTTTGGCATGTTTTCCAGCATTTCGCTGGCGGTCAACCTGCTGCTGCTGGTGGCGGTGCTGTCCATGTTGCAGGCCACGCTGACCCTGCCCGGCATGGCCGCCATGGCCCTGGTGCTGGGCATGGCGATTGACTCCAACGTGCTGATCAACGAGCGTGTGCGCGAGGAGTTGCGCAGCGGCGCTTCGGCGCAGGCGGCGATCCATGCCGGCTACGACCGCGCCTGGGCCACCATTCTGGACTCCAACGTGACGACGCTGATTGCGGGCCTTGCCCTGCTGGCCTTTGGCTCCGGTCCGGTCAAAGGCTTTGCTGTGGTGCACTGCCTGGGCATCATGACCAGCATGTTCTCCGGTGTCTTCTTTTCGCGCGGCCTGGTCAACCTCTGGTATGGCCGGCAGAACAAGCTCAAGAGTCTGTCCATCGGAACCGTCTGGCGGCCCGAGACCGAGACGCAGGTCAAACCAGCTTAAGAGGACGCACGATCATGGAATTTTTCAGAATCCGCCGCGACATTCCGTTCATGCGGCATGCGCTGGCATTCAATCTGGTGTCGCTGATTACCTTCTTGGCGGCGGTGTTCTTCCTGTTCTCGCGCGGCTTGCACCTGTCGGTTGAATTCACCGGCGGCACGCTGATGGAAGTCAGTTATTCGCAGCCGGCAGAACTCAATGCCGTGCGCGGCGCGGTCGAGAAACTGGGCTTTAACGATGTGCTGGTGCAGAACTTCGGCACCGCACGCGA
>CAITXW010000089.1 GCA_903896425.1 uncultured beta proteobacterium
AGCAGTGGCGCATCGTGGGGCACTTCGCGCTCGATAAAGCGCTGCAACTGCGTCACCTGGCGCGAGCGACTGCCCCGAATCAGCCCCAGGTGCACCACCAGCACGTGCACCGAGCGCCCATGCATCAGCACTTCAACATGCAGCAGGCCGCGCTGCTCAAACCGGTGATCGGATATGTCCTCGTGCTGATGTGCCAGCACCGGCCAGCGCGACAACAGAGCGTTGCCGTGTTCGCCATGCCGCGTGAAGGCGTTGCTGCGGTAAACCACCTGGTAGCCTTCGGGTGCCAGAAACTCGGCTTGCGGCAGTTCGGGCCAACGCGCAAAATGCCGCTCCTCGCGCCGATGCAGCTTGCGCACCTCCTGCAGGCACACGATGTCTGCATCAAACTGCTCCACCGCATGACCCAGGTTATGGATTTCAAGCCGGCGCTGCGGCCCGACGCCTTGCACGCCCTTGTGAATGTTGTAGGTCGCAACACGAATACAGGTCACTGCGGTCCCCTTGCCGTGCTCATTCTAGGCAGCAACAGACAGGCTTCGGCATTCGAGGGCGAGTAACAGGCTTGCGCCGCATCCCGATAAGGCAACCACTGGTAGGCCGTGTGCTCATGCGGGCTCAGTCGCACCGGCGTTCCGGCAGGCACCTGCAAACCGAACAAATGCTCCGTGTTGTGTCGCACATCCGGCGCGTAGCGGTGGCGCCATCCGGGATAGATTTCATAAACATTTTCAAGTTGCCAGTCGAGCAAATCACCCGCCAGCAGCAAGTCGGGACCGCAGTCGATCCCGGTTTCCTCCTGCACCTCGCGCACCGCTGTTTGTGTGAAGCTTTCGTGCAAACTGTCTTTACTGCCGGTGACCGATTGCCAGAAATCAACGGCATCGGCCCGCTTGATCAGCAGAACATCGAGCGCCGGGGTGTAAATCACCACCAGAACCGATTGGGGAATCTTGAAAGTCTTGGGCATAAAAAAGGACGCTGTTCAAGCGTCCTTTCATTCTGCCTGAAGCCGCAGCTTCAGTTCTTGATCAGGCCGATTTGGCGGGCTCGACTGCGCGCAGACGGATGTGGAGTTCGCGCATCTGTTTCTCATCGACCAGCGACGGCGCCTGCGTCAGCAGACACTGGGCCCGCTGCGTCTTCGGGAAGGCAATCACATCGCGAATCGACTCGGCACCCGTCATCAGCGTGATGATGCGGTCCAAGCCGAACGCCAGACCACCATGGGGTGGCGCACCGTACTGCAGTGCGTCCAGCAGGAAACCAAACTTGTCCTGCGCTTCGGTCGGCGTGATTTTCAGGGCATCGAACACTTTTTGCTGCACGTCGGCGCGATGGATACGCACCGAACCGCCGCCCATTTCCCAGCCGTTGAGAACCATGTCGTAGCCCTGCGACAGGCACTTGTCGGGGGCGGTGACCATCCAGTCTTCATGCCCTTCCTTGGGCGCCGTGAACGGATGGTGCGTGGCGGTGTAGCGCTGCGCCTCGTCGTCGTACTCGAACATTGGGAAATCAATCACCCACATCGGGCGCCATCCGGCCTCGAACAAGGCATTCTTCTTGCCGAATTCGCTGTGGCCGATCTTGATGCGCAGCGCGCCGATGGCGTCGTTCACGATCTTGACCTTGTCAGCACCGAAGAAAATCAGGTCGCCGTTCTGGGCACCCGTGCGCGCCAGTACTTCGGCCAACGCCTTGTCGTGCAGGTTCTTCACGATCGGGCTTTGCAGGCCGTCGCGGCCCTTGGCCAGGTCATTGACCTTGATATAGGCCAGGCCCTTGGCGCCGTAGATCTTGACGAACTCACCGTAGGCATCGATCTCGCCGCGGCTCAGGCCGCCGTGCTCGCGCGCGCCACCCGGGACGCGAAGGCCGACGACGCGTCCGCCAACCATGGTCGCTGCCGCCGAGAAAACCTTGAAATCCACGTCCGTCATCACATCGGTCAACTCGGTGAATTCAAGCTTGACGCGCAGATCAGGCTTGTCAGAACCGTAGCGCTGCATCGCTTCGCCATAGGTCATGACCGGGAACACACCCAGATCGACGTTGATGGTGCTCTTGAAAACGGTGGTAATCAGTTCCTGGAACAGGTCGCGGATTTCCTGCTCGCTCAGGAACGAGGTTTCGATATCGATCTGCGTGAACTCGGGCTGCCGATCAGCGCGCAGGTCTTCATCGCGGAAGCACTTGGTGATCTGGTAGTAGCGGTCATAACCTGCCACCATCAGCAACTGCTTGAACAACTGCGGGCTTTGCGGCAGCGCGAAGAAGTGGCCGGCGTGGACGCGGCTGGGCACCAGGTAATCGCGTGCACCTTCCGGTGTCGACTTGCCCAGCATTGGCGTTTCAATATCAATGAAGCCATGGGCATCGAGGAACTTGCGCGTTTCCATCGCCACGCGGTAGCGCAGCATGAGGTTTTTCTGCATGTAAGGGCGGCGCAAATCAAGCACCCGGTGCGTCAGCCGTGTGGTCTCGCTCAAACCCTCTTCGTCGAGCTGGAAGGGCGGCGTGACCGACGGGTTGAGTACCGTCAGTTCGTGGCACAGCACCTCAACCTTGCCGCTCTTGAGACTGTCGTTGACAGTGCCGTCCGGACGCGCACGCACCAGACCCTTGACCTGGATGCAGAACTCGTTGCGCAGGCCCTCGGCAGTGGCAAACATGGCGGCACGGTCCGGGTCACAGACCACCTGCACGTAACCTTCACGGTCACGCACATCAACAAAAATCACGCCGCCGTGATCACGCCGACGGTTGACCCAGCCGCACAGACTGACGGTTTGACCCAGAAGGGCTTCGGTCACAAGACCGCAATAGTGGGAACGCATAGCCATAAACAACTTTCAAAGCCAAGCCAAATAGGCGGCACAGGTTAGTGAAAAATACTAATTGGGAGCAGGGGCAACGGAAGAATTCGGCGCCACCGAACCCATCGAAATCACGTAAGTCAGCGCTTCATCGACGCTCATGCTCAACTCAATGACCTCGGAACGCGGCAGCATCAGGAAAAACCCACTGGTCGGATTGGGCGTTGTCGGCACATAGACACTGACAAAATCCGGACCCAGATGGCCTGCCACCTCGCCACTGGGCGAGCCGGTCTGAAACGCAATGGTCCAGACCCCGGCGCGGGGATACTGAACCAGCATGGCGGTCCGAAACGCGTTGCCATTGCTGGAAAAAAGTGTGTCTGACACTTTTTTCACACTGTTGTAGATCGACTTGAAAACCGGGATATGGGTGAACAATCGGTCCCACTGGGCCAGCCACCAGCGACCGGCCACGTTGGTGACCAGTGCCCCCGTGATCAGCAAGGCCAAAAACACCAGGACCACACCCAGACCCGGGATGCCGCGCAACTGGGTCACGAAACGCAAGGACGACTGCGGTGCCAGCGCCGACACACCGGTCAGGAAGCCACCCAGGATGCCGTCGAGCAAGCCGACCAGCCAGAGCAACACCCACAGCGTGATGGCAAGCGGCAACCAGACCAACAGACCGGTAAGCAGGTACTTCTTGATAGGCACAAAAATATCCAGGTTGTTTCCTGACGTGGGTCAGTGGCAGCTACAGGAACCACCACAAGCACCCGAGGCTGCAGGCGCCGCAGTCTCAGCCTTGGCTGGCGCCGCGCTCTCTGTCGGCTTGGCTCCTTGCGCACCCGCTGCGGATGCATCGGAAGCCGTAGTCGAAACAGCCGAAGCGGAGGCAGCACCGCCCTTGAAGTCGGTCGCGTACCAGCCAGAGCCCTTGAGCTGAAAGCCGGCCGCCGTCAGTTGTTTCTTGAAAGTAGCCGCAGCGCAGGCCGGACAGTCTGTCAGGAGCGGATCCGACATTTTCTGCAACACGTCCTTGGCAAAGCCACAGGACTCACATTTGTACGCGTAAATTGGCATGGGAATAAGGCTTTGCGTTCAGGCTGCAAAGTCGTAAATTATAAGGCGTTGGCTCTCGCCAAGCTGCCGCTCGGGGCCGGGAGCTAGAAAAGGCGAATGCGGATGATGAGTTGCATCACGACCAGTCCGAGTACAAAGCCGACGGCACCATAAACCAGGATTTGCAACAGACGGTTGGTCCGCTTTTGCTCCAGCAGCAGTTGCGCCAAGGGATCTGCCGAGCCGTTGCGGTGGTTTTGCAGAAAATCGAACAGCAGCCGCGGCAACTCGGGCAACATCTTGGCGTACAGCGGGGCCTCGTTGCGCAGTTGATCCATGAGCTTTTTCGGCCCCACTTGATCAATCATCCATTGCTCCAGAAACGGTTTTGCCGTATTCCAGAGGTCCAGATCCGGGTCCAGTTGGCGCCCCAAACCTTCGATGTTGAGCAGTGTTTTTTGCAGCAGCACCAGCTGCGGTTGAATTTCAACGGAAAAACGTCGTGAGGTTTGAAACAGCCGCATCAAAACCAATCCGAGCGAGAAATCCTTCAACGGCCGGTCAAAGTAGGGTTCGCAAACCGAACGGATGGCCGATTCGAGCTCATCGACCCGGGTCGTCGCCGGTACCCAGCCCGACTCGATGTGCAATTCCGCCACGCGTTTGTAATCACGCCGGAAGAACGCCGTGAAGTTCTGCGCCAGGTATTCCTTGTCGGAGCGGCTCAGCGTGCCGATGATGCCGAAATCAAGCGAGATGTAGCGGCCAAAAGTCGCCGGCTCAATGCTGACCTGAATATTGCCGGGATGCATGTCGGCATGAAAAAAGCCATCGCGAAAAACCTGGGTGAAGAAAATCGTAACGCCGTCGCGTGCCAGCTTCGGGATATCGACCCCGGCGGCGCGCAATCGATCCACCTGACTGACCGGAACCCCGTGCATGCGCTCCATCACGATCACGTCAGGCATGCAATAGTCCCAGAACATCTCCGGCACCAGCACCAGATCGAGCCCGGCCATGTTGCGTCGCAGTTGGGCCGCACTGGCCGCTTCGCGCACCAGATCGAGTTCGTCATGCAGGTATTTATCGAATTCAGCCACCACCTCACGCGGTTTCAGGCGCCGGGCGATACTGGAGATTGCGTCAACCCAGGCCGCCATCATGCGCAGCAGACTCAGGTCTTTTTCGATTGCTGCCAGCATGCCGGGCCGCAGGACCTTGACAGCGACCTCACGCGCCTGCCCGTTGCGGTCTTTCAAAACGCCAAAGTGCACCTGTGCAATCGAGGCGCTGGCAACCGGTTCACGCTCAAATGAGACAAAGATGTCTTCAAGCTTTTTCTGAAACGAACGCTCGATGGTGGCAATGGCCACTTCGCTTGGAAATGGCGGTACCCGGTCCTGCAGCTTGGCCAGTTCGTCGGCAATGTCCTCGGGCAACAGGTCGCGTCGGGTCGATAACACCTGTCCGAATTTCACAAATATCGGTCCCAGGCTCTCAAGCGCCTGTCGAATGCGCTGGCCCGGTGACGCCTCCAGATTGCGTCCGATGGCCAGCACGCGGGCCAGCACATTCAAACTCGGTCTTTGAAAACTCGTCAGCAGGAGTTGATCCAGCCCGTAGCGAAAGAGTACCCAGAGGATAAAGGCGCCCCGAAACAAGCGTCTCATGTCGGGGCCTTGCCCGCACTGACTGCTGCAGCGCCGCCGGCAAACTGGCGCAAGGCCTTCAGCATGGCCCGTGCCCCTTCGGCCAGGGTATGTGCTGGGACATCACCGATGACGCGCGCCAGATCCTCTTCCAGATCCCAGCGCACATGGTCGGCAAGCCAATTCACTTCAGCCGCCAACTGCACGTCGCCGGCGATGCGCACGGCGGGCCGGTTGCCCTGAAACAGTGCCTGCGCCAAGGCCAGTGGTGATTCCTCGGTCAGGGCCAGCACGAGGTCGGCCTTGGCATCGGGCGCTGCCTGGTCCAGCAGCCCGGCGGCTGTGGCCACCAGCGACATCGAAAACGAGCGCCACTGCAGTTGCACAACTCGGTTTTTCTGCCGTGCCAGACGACTGGTGGCTTCCTTCTCCTGGCCCAGAATGTGGTTGAGCAACAGGACAATGCGCCGCTGCGTCTCTTCAATCGCCCACGCGGGCGGCTGCAAATCGGGAAGCGGCAGGTTTTGCAAAAAACCTTCGAGCAATAAAAAAGGGGACTGTGTTGCCATAGTCCCCGATTATCCTAGATTCGATAGCTGACCGCGCCGCGCCGCCAGCAGAAAGCATCTACTGCAGCGCCTGCACACCCGCCACCAGCCAGCCGCTGCGTCCACTCTTGGGCTTGATCATGTTCCAGGCTTCGCGGAACGGGCTCGGTCCGGCTGAAGCGTCTTCCCGAATCATGCCCGAGAACTCGACACTGGCCATGTACTCATCGCCCAGGTCCTCAATGCCGAGCAACTGCGCCTCGATCATCACCACCTCGGTGACACTTGCCGGTGCGCCGCTGTGACCTTCTCGCTCAGCCAGTTGCGCCTGGATTTCCTTGAGCATGTCGTCCGTCATCATGACGCGCAAGGCGTTGATGTCGGACTTGTCCCAGGCTGCCTGCAGCGATACGAAATTGGCCTTGGCCGAACCCAGAAAACCCTGAACATCGAAGCCCTCCGGGATACCCCAAGTCTGAGACCCCGCCAAGCCAGACCCAATCAGTGAACCCGTGGCCTGCGACTCCGGCTTGAGCGAAGCAAAGCTTGAACTGCTACGCTCCCAGGGCCGGGCCGAAGCGTCATTGCCAACGTTTTCCGGTCGGTAACTGCCCGGCATCTGGACCGAACCGGCCGGCGATGGGCTCTGAAATGCATACGGTGTGGCCGCAACATCGCTTGGCGGCGCGCCCCGACGCGAGCGCATGAACCAGCCCACCGCCATCATGATCACCAGCGCCAGCAAGGCAAACAGCATGAACTGGGCGATGGCGCCGCCGCCAATTCCGAGCGAACTGGCCAACCAGGCCAGACCCAGGCCGGCCGCCAGACCACCCAGCATGGCACCCCAGGGCCTCTTCGGTGGCACGACCGCTGGCGGCGCCACCGGCGCAGCAGGCGCTGCCGGTTTGACCGCATTTTGAGCCGGTGCGGTGCTCTGGCGCTGCGTCACATTGCTGGACTGCCGGCCCACCGAGCGGCCACCACCCAGGCGTGCTGCGTCCGCGTCCACACTGGCCAGCGCGAGAAACAGCGTCAATAACAGGGTCAAGAATTTCATCAAATCTCCAATAGTTTTGGGTAGCTGCGGTCTAAATTCAGATTTTCAAGCTCAGCACTTGATTCCGACATGCAGCGCGACCAAGCCGCCAGTCAGGTTGTGATAGTCCACATGACCGAATCCGGCCTGTTTCATCATCGCTTTCAACTCGTCCTGCCCGGGATGCATGCGAATCGACTCGGCCAGGTAGCGGTAACTTGCATCATCGCCAGCGACCCATTTGCCCAGTTGCGGCAAAACCTTGAACGAATACCAGTCATAGGCCTTTTCCAGGGGCGGCGCCACTTTGGAAAATTCGAGCACCAGCAACTTCCCGCCGGGTTTGAGCACGCGGTTCATCTCGGCCAGTGCCACGTCCTTATGCGTCATGTTGCGCAAACCAAAAGCGACACTCACGATATCAAAATGGTCGTTTGGAAACGGCAGCTTTTCAGCGTCGCAGACCAGCGTCGGCAAGGCGACGCCGGCATCAAGCAGGCGATCGCGTCCGGTGCGCAGCATGG
>CAITXW010000090.1 GCA_903896425.1 uncultured beta proteobacterium
CTAATTTTGGTAAACAACGATGTCCAACACCAACGCGCTTGAGGTCCTGATCCAGGCGCTGCGGCGCTTGCCGGGCGTGGGCGTTAAGTCGGCCTCGCGCATGGCGTTTCACCTGCTGCAGCATGACCGTCCCGGTGCCTTGAGCCTGTCACGTGCCTTGCAGCAGGCGGCGGATTCGGTGCAGCACTGCGAGCGCTGCCACACCTTCACGCAGGCGCCGATTTGCGCCACCTGTCTGGATGCACGACGCGACGCCAGCAAGCTCTGCGTGGTGGAGACGCCAGCCGATCAGTCGGCGGTGGAGCGCACCGGCGCCTACAAGGGCTTGTACTTTGTGCTGATGGGCAAACTCAGCCCGCTCGATGGCGTTGGCCCGAAAGACATTGGCCTGAAAGAACTGTTCGAGCGCGCCTGCGACGGTGTGGTGCAGGAAGTGATTCTGGCCACCAATTTCACCGCCGAAGGCGAGGCCACGGCGCACGTGATCAGCGAAGGCCTGAAAGAACGCGGCCTGCGCCTGACGCGTCTGGCGCGCGGCGTGCCGGTGGGCAGTGAACTCGAATACGTAGACTTGGGCACCATTGCCCACGCGCTGGTGGATCGGCGCTGAGGGTCACGCGAGTCGGCTACGCTGCGCTGGCAACCCCGTATTGCGCTGCGCTCCATACGGGCTACGCGTCTACGCACTTTTTCGGCATCGTATCTGTAGCCCGTATGAAGCCGAAGGCGCAATACGGGGACACCGCTGCGCTGGCAACCCCGTATTGCGCTGCGCTCCATACGGGCTACGCGTCGCTATGTCGAGTCCGAGCATGGTGAACCGTTTCAGCCCGGCGTTTTCTTTTTGCGTTTGACGGTGCCCGCGGGCTTGCCGGTTTTGGGTCGGGCGCTGTTTGCGCCCGCTTTGCCCTTGCCGGTTTTGCTGCGCACGGCTTTGCCGCCTTTGCCCTTCTTTGGCTTGGCAACTTCCGAGGCCAGCGAGAGCTGGCCGTTGTTGGCCACATGCACAGCCACATCAACCTCAAAGCGCGTCGAGCGTGGCACCAGCAGACTCGATCCGGCCTTGATCAGGACCCGTGCCGGAATGTTGTTGACGCTGCGCAGCTGCGCCTCGCTCATGCCGACGCGTTTGGCCGCGTCGGCCGGGCGCATGGTGGTGGGCGCGAGCCAGACGGTCCAGCTTGCCAGGCGGCCACCGCCATAGGCTTGCAGGTTGTTCTGGAAGATCGAGGCGTTGTCCCAGGGCAGCAGGATTTGCGGCGTGCCCGCTGCCAGGATGACCGGGCGATTGGCCGACGGGTTGAGCGCCTTGAAGTCTTCCAGTGCCACCTCGGCCAGCTTGGCTGCCAGCGCCACGTCGATGTCGCGTGTGATGTCAACGGTCTGGAAGTAGGGGTGGTTGCCGATTTGCGGCAGACTGGAGTTGAAGGCCTGCGGGTTGGCGACGATGTTCTTGATGGCTTGCAGCTTGGGCACGTAGAAGCGCGTTTCCATCGGCATCGTCAGATCGGTGTAGC
>CAITXW010000091.1 GCA_903896425.1 uncultured beta proteobacterium
ATCGTCGTCTCCCCGCTTTCGGGAGGGAAGTATGAATTGATCGCCGGGGAGCGCCGTCTGCAGGAACACCAGCACGCAAGCGCACAGGAACCAGTACAGGGGCTTCCAGGGGACTTTGAAAGACTTCATTCTGTTCAGCCCATGGAGAGGGCGCGGCCGCCGGAGAGTTTGTGCGCGACCGCGTACAAGGCCAGCGTCGTGACCAGCATCATCAGGCCCAGCGCCGAGGCCAGGCCCCAGTTGCCGGTATCGGTGGTGTAGGTGGCGACAAAGTAGGACAGCATCTGGTCGGAGCCGCCGCCCACCAGCGCCGGCGTGATGTAGTAGCCCATGGCGAGGATGAAGACCATCAGCGAGCCGGCCATGATCGCGGGCGCGGCCATCGGCAGATACACGCGGAAGAACGCGACCACGGGTGGCGCGCCCAGGCTGGTCGCGGCGCGCATGTAGTGCGGTGGAATGCCCTTGAGCACGCCGTACAGCGGCAGGATCATGAAGGGCAGCAGCACGTGCGTCATGGCGATGAGGACGCCGGTGCGGTTGTAGATCAGGGTCAATGGTTCGGAGATGACGCCCAGGTGCATGAGCAGCGTGTTGACCATGCCCTCGCGCTGCAGCACCACGACCCAGGCCGCGGTGCGCACCAGCAGCGAGGTCCAGAACGGCAGCAGCACCAGGATCATCAGCCAGTCGGCGGTCTTGGCGGTGACCTGCGTCAGCAGCATCGCTACCGGGAATCCCAGCAGCAGGCACAGCAGCGTGACGCTCAGGCTGATGCCCAGCGTGCGCATCAGCACGTCGATGTAGATGCGGTTGGCCTCGGAGACGCGCTCGATCTCGCCCTTGGCGTTGCGCGCCATGTCGAAGGCGGCCAGCAGGTAATAGCTTGATACGGGGCCGCGCGCGCGCTGCACGGCGGCGAAAAATTCGGGGCTTGCCAGCGCCGGATCGACGGCGTTGAAAAACTCGGCGCCGAACACGGTGTCGGGCGCAGCCGAGCCCACTTCGCGCGCGGCGCGCATCAGGGTGCTGCGCACACCGCCCACTTCGTAATTGAGACGACGCGCGGCGTCGGCCAGGGTGCTGGCGGCGCGCGCCTCGACCAGATCCTGCGCCAGGTCGGGAAACACCTTGGGCGGCAGCGCCTGGCCCGGCTGCCAGGTCTGCAGCACGGCCAGGGTGCGCGGCAGCGCGCGCGGCACTTCGGCCTCGCGCACGGCCAGCGACAGCAGCCAGACCAGAGGCGCCACAAAGAACACCAGCAGAAACCCGGACAGGGGTAACAACAGGGAGAATCGTTGGCGCGTGGACATGGCTTTTCAGTACTCGGGGTTTACTTGGTGCCGGCCCACTTGGTCCAGCGCTCGGCCAGCTTGTCGCCGTTGTCGATCCAGAACTTCACGTCCTCGGCAAACGCCTGCTTGTGGATTTCCGGATTGGTCGGCAGTTCACCCATCAAGGACTTGTCGATCAGGGGCGTTGCGGCAACCGCGGTCACACCATAGCGCACATACTTGGGCAGCTTGGCCTGGTTCTCCGGGCGACCCAGGAACTCGACCAGCTTCTCGGCGTTGGCCTTGAGCGGCGTGCCCTTCATGATGACCCAGCTGTCCATGGTGTAGGGCGTGTCCTTCCAGACCATCTTGAAGTTCTTCTTGTCCTTCTCGTTGGCGGCGGTGATGCGGCCGTTGTAGGCGGTGGTCATGACGACGTCGCCGGCAGCGAGCATTTGCGGTGGCTGTGCGCCGCTCTTCCAGAACACCAGATCACCCTTGATGGTGTCGAGTTTCTTGAACGCGCGCTCCACGCCTTCGGGTGTGCGCAGCACTTTGTAGACGTCTTTGGAGGAAACACCGTCGGCAATCAATGCGACTTCGAGGTTCCACTTGGCACCGTTGCGGATTGAACGCTTGCCGGCAATCTTTTTGGTGTTGAAGAAATCAGACCAGCCACTGGGTGCGGCCTTGAGCTTGTCGCCGTCATAAGCCAGCACCAGGTTGTAGATGATGGCGCCAACGCCGCAGGCGTGCACCGTGCCCGGCAGGTAGCGCGCAGCGCCGCCGATCTTGGTGACGTCGAGTTTTTCGTACAGGCCTTCGTCGCAGCCAACTTCGAGTTCGTCGGCTTCGACCTGAACCACGTCCCAAGTGCTGTTGCCGCCCTTGATCTTGGTGCGCAGCACGCCCAAGCCGCCGTCCCAGGCTTCGTCGGTGAGTTTGACGCCGGTGGCATTAAAAGGCTTGAAGAACACTTCCTTCTGGCCGTCCTGATAGGCGCCGCCCCATGACACGATGTTGAGGTCGCGTGATTGTGCCTGTGCCTGTCCACTCAGACAGACCAGGGCGACAGCGCCCGCAACCGTTGCCCATACTTGCTTCTTCATACCCGTTCTCCTGAAATAAATGGAAATAAGTCAACCATCAAAAAACCCATGCATCCTCGGGCCGGAACCCGAGCGACACATTTTGCCCAACAATCAACCCGGGTGGCAGGGCCCCCGGGCTGACTTTTGCAAACCATTGCAGCGGCGCGCTGTGGGTGCCGCTCTCCAGCGCAGTTAGTCGCACCACGACACGCCAGTGGTCGCCCTGGTGAATCAGGTCAACCAGCGTGCCGTTCAGACAGTTCGGTGTTGCCAGTGCGGCGCAGTCGGCACCGACCTGCAAAAACTCGGGGCGCACGCAGAGCTTGACGGTGGCGTCGGCCACCCGTGCGGTGCTTGCGGAAATGCGTGCCTGCAACAGTTGCCCATTCGCGGTCCGCACGCCTGCGCCACTGGCGTCGGCCAGCGTGCAGTTGAGCATGTTGTTGTCGCCCAAAAAACTGGCGACGAACGGATTGGCCGGTGCGTCGTACAGCGATTGCGGTGTCGCCAGTTGCTCGATGCGGCCCTGGTTGAAAACGGCGACACGGTCTGACAGCGTCATGGCCTCGGACTGGTCGTGCGTGACAAAGACCATAGTGACACCGAGTTCGCGGTGAAGGCGGCGAATCTCGAGCTGCATTTCTTCGCGCAGCTTCTTGTCCAGCGCTGAGAGCGGCTCGTCCATCAGCACCAGGCGCGGCTCGAACACCAGCGCGCGCGCCAGTGCCACGCGTTGCTGCTGGCCGCCGGAGAGCTGATTGGGCTTGCGGTGCGTGAAGGTCTCCAGATGCACCTTGGCCAGCGCCGCCGTGACCTTGTCGGCGATCACCGCCTTGTCGACCTTGCGCACCGAGAGCGGGAAGGCAACGTTTTCGGCCACCGTCATGTGCGGAAACAGCGAGTAGCTTTGGAACACCACGCCCATATTGCGCTGGTGCGGCGGCAGCGATTCGATCGATTGGCCGTCAAGCCGGATCGTTCCTTCGCTCGGCGCCTCAAAACCGGCCAGCAGCATCAGGGTGGTGGTCTTGCCGGAGCCCGAGGGACCGAGCAGGGTCAGGAACTCTCCCGCTTCGATGTGCAGGTTCAGGTCGTCCACCGCGGCATTGCTGCTGCCGGGGTAGCGCTTGAAAACATGTTCGAACTCGATCAGTGCCATCTTGTCAGAGCTTTCGATATCTTCGCAGTCGACCGGTCAGGTACGCCAGCTATTGACCCAGGCCAGGGTGTCGGCCAGTGCCAGCTTGGTGCGCTCCAGCAGGGCGTCGATCTCGGCCTCGCTGATGATCAGCGGCGGCGAGAAGGCAATCACATCGCCCATCAGCACGCGCACGATCAGACCGTGCACCTGGGCCCGGTTCACGAAATAGGCACCGACCCCGCGTTTCGGGTCGAAGGGCACGCGCTTGGCCGGGTCAGCGGCGAACTCGATGGCGCCGATCAGGCCCATGCCGCGCGCGTCACCAATCAGCGGATGCCCCTTGAGTGCTTGCAGACCCTGCTGCAGGCGCGGCGCGACCTTCTTCACGTGATCGAGCACCTTGTCGTCTTCGTAAATGCGCAGCGTCTCCAGCGCCACGGCGCAGGCAAGCGGGTGCCCGCTGTAGGTGTAGCCGTGACCGAAGACGCCGATCTCGGCGCTGGCGTCGGCAATCGTTTGGTAAATCTCGTTGGAGACGTAGAGCGCAGACATCGGCACGTAGGCCGAGGTCAGCATCTTGGCCACGGTCAGCATGTCGGGTTTCAGGTCGAACACCTGGGTGCCGAAGTTCTGGCCCAGGCGGCCGAACCCGGTGATGACTTCATCGACCAGGAACAGGATGTCGTATTTTTTCAGGATCGCCTGCACACGGGCAAAGTAGCCCGGTGGCGGGATGATCACGCCACCAGCGCCCTGTACCGGCTCGGCGATGAAGGCGGCCACCGTGTCCGGGCCTTCACGCAGGATCGTGTCTTCGAGTTCTTGTGCCAGACGGTCGACAAACTGCGCCTCGGTTTCGCCGGGCAGACCGAACTGGTACAGGTGCGGGCAACTGACGCGCACGATGCCCGGCAGCGGCAGGTCGAAGTTCTGGTGCATGGTGCCCAGGCCCGACAT
>CAITXW010000092.1 GCA_903896425.1 uncultured beta proteobacterium
CGCCTGGCCGACATCGAGCGCTACGGGCCGCTGCTGGCCAGCACCGTAACCGCTGCGCTGACGCGACTCAAGGCTCGTCCTAAATCCTCATAGTTGCGTAGCCCGTATGGAGCGCAGCGCAATACGGGATTGGCGAGGCCATGGCTGCCCCGTATTACGCCTTCGGCTCCATACGGGCTACAGACTCAATCGCGCTTGCAAACTCTCATAGCGCATCAAGTAGACGGTGGTACAGCATGCCCAGCACCAGACTGGGCGTGCGCAGCAGCGCGCCGCCGGGGAACTCGCGGTGCCGCACCTTGGCAAAGAGATCAAAGCGCTCGGCCTGCCCGGCTACCGCTTGCGCCACCAGACGCCCGGCCAGCCCGGTCAGGGCCACGCCATGGCCGCTGAAGCCTTGCAGGTAATACAGGTTGTCGCCCAGGCGCCCGAAATCAGGTGCGCGGTTCATGCTGATGTCAACAAAGCCACCCCAGACAAAGTCAATCGGAACATCGCGTAACAGCGGAAAGACCTGGCCCATGCGCTGCGCCATCAGGGCTTTCAGATTGGCCGGTGTGCGCGTCGAGTAGCTGACCCGCCCGCCAAACAGCATGCGGTGGTCGGCGCTGAAGCGGAAGTAATCAAGTATGAAGTTGTTGTCGCAGACCGCTGCGTTACTGGGAATCAGTCGGGCGCACAGTTCGGGGTCGAGCGGCGCTGTGCCGATCATGTAGGTGCCCGCTGGCATGATGCGCGGCGCAATCTCGGGCGCCACGCGGGGGCCGTATTCGGCCAGCGTGCAGTTGCCGGCCAGTACGCCGAATGATGCTGTCACCGAACCCTGCGCCGTGCGCGCTGTCAAACGCTCGTCGCGTTGCAGATCGAACACCGGTGTGTGCTCGAAAATCCGCACGCCCAATTCACGCGCTGCCCGTGCCAGACCCAAGCCGTACTTGAGCGGGTGCAGGTGGCCGGATCGATTCTCGAAGGCGGCCGCGTGGTAGAGCGGGCTCTGGATCAAACGCTGGGCGTCGATGCCGCGAACAAAGTCGGTCGCAAAGCCGTAGTCCTGCGCCAGCGCCTGCATGTCGGCCTCCAGCGCGCGCGCCTTGCGTGCGGAAGTGGCAACATACAAATACCCCTTGACCTGATCGCATTCGATATTGAAAGCCGCAATGCGCTCGTCAATCAGGTCCAAGGCTTCGATCGACATGTCCCAAGCGCTGCGCGCATCGGCCTTGCCAAGCTGTTGTTCAAACGGTGCCTGGCCGCCGGAATAGCCGACGATGGCCTGGCCGCCATTGCGCCCGGAAGCGCCGCTGCAAACGCGGTCTGCCTCCAGCACCACCACCTGGTAGCCGCGCTGCGCGAATTCGATGGCCGCCGACAGGCCCGCAAAACCGGCGCCCACCACCAGCACGTCGGCCTGCAGTGCCTCCTGTAGCGGCGCGCCCTCGGGTGGACGCTGCACGCTGGCTTCGTAGTAGCTCTTCTGGTTAAGTTGGGTGTCAGAGTCAAGCAGCATGGCTGTCGCTCCCGCGCAAAGACTTGGCGATCTGCCCGCACAAATAGGTCCAGACCAGAGTCGCGGCCGCCATGCTGGTGAGTTCAGCATGGTCGTAAGCCGGCGCTACCTCGACGCAGTCCATGCCAATCAGGTTCAGTGGCGCGAGTTCCTCCAGCAGCGTGAGCGCCTGTGAACTGCTCAGGCCACCCGGCTCGGGCGTGCCGGTGCCGGGCGCAAAGGCGGGGTCCAGGCAGTCGATGTCAAACGTCAGGTAACAGGGTCGCTTGCCGATGCGCTCCCGTATTTGCCGGATCACGGGTTGCAGCGCAGCACCGTCGAGCCCGCGCAGCGCACGCGCCGTAAAAATCAGACCACCCTGGTCTTGCACATACTCGGTGGCGGCGCGCTCACCGCTGGAGCGCAGCCCAATCTGCACCGTGTGTGCCGGGCTCGCCAGCCCCTCTTGCAGCGCCTCATAGGTCCAGGTGCCGTGGCCGGATGGCTCACCAAAGTGGTCCTGCCAGGTATCG
The DNA here is from genome assembly GCA_903896425.1 of uncultured beta proteobacterium. Taxonomy (GTDB): domain Bacteria; phylum Pseudomonadota; class Gammaproteobacteria; order Burkholderiales; family Burkholderiaceae_C; genus Rhodoferax. Next base: position 2,020 of record CAITXW010000092.1, read on the forward strand.
CAATGCGCATCGAAATGGATCAGCGCCAACTCGCCATGCTGGGCACGGGCCGCGCGCAGCAGCGCCAGCGTGACCGAATGGTCGCCACCAAGAAAAATGCAATGGTGCTTTGCCATCAGCACCGCCGCCTGGGTCTGGATTTGCGCTCGCACTTCAGACAGTGGTGAGGCATTGGGCAAGCGCATGTCATGGGCATCACCCAGGTGCGCCAGCGGCGAGACGCCGAAATGCGGATGGATGCCATCGCACAACATCAGGCTGGCGCGGCGGATCTCCTGCGGCCCAAAGCGCGCGCCAGGCCGGTGGCTGACCGCGCCGTCATAGGGCACACCGCACAGCGCAAAAGGTTGGTCGGCAAGCTCGGCCACCGCCAGAAAACGGTTCGTGTTGTTGGCGTATGCAAATTGACCGATGCCCATGAGAATTCCCCACTGTAATGGTGCTGCACGGTACCGCAGAATCAGGCCGCGCACTGGTGCCAATTTGTCTCGACTGCGGCAAACCATTGCACGGCTCAGGCATGATGCAGGGCTTCAATATTTGCGCCAATATCGTGACCACGTCCACCCGAAACCTGTCTGCCTACCTGATGCTGGCGCTGAGCATGTCGCTGGTGGGCAGTTACGTGGCCCTGTCCAAACCGCTGGTCGCCGCCCTGCCCGTCTTTCTGCTGGCCTGGTTGCGCTTTGGCATTGGCGGACTGGCCATGCCGCACTGGCTGCGCAAGCCCGCTGACGAACCACCGATGAGCCCGGCCGTCCGCAAGCTTGTCTTTCTGGAATCGCTGCTGGGCAACTTCCTGTTTTCTTTGTGCATGTTGTATGGCGTGAGCATGACCAGCGCCGTCGCGGCCGGCGTCATCATGGCCGGCATTCCGGCGGTCGTTGCCTTGCTGAGCTGGCTCTTTCTACGCGAGCGCATCGGCGCGCGAGTCTGGGCCGCGATTGCCTGCGCCGCGCTGGGCATCGCGCTGCTGGCACTGTCCAGGCCCGAACTGCCGGGTGGAGCCATGGCCCCGAGCGCACACGGCAACGCGATGTGGGGCAATTTGCTGCTGTTGGGTGCGGTTGTCTGCGAAGCGGCTTACGCCGTCATCGGCAAGAAGCTCACCGGCACGCTGAGCCCGAAACGGATCACGGCCTTGATCAACCTCTGGGGCTTTGTCCTGATGACGCCGTTCGGGCTCTACGTGGCGCTGCAATTCGATTTCCACGCCGTATCCTTCGGCAGTTGGGCCTTGCTGCTTTTCTACTCCCTGGCCGCCAGTGTCGGCACCGTCTGGCTCTGGATGACCGGCCTGAAGACCGTGCCCGCTGCCAAAGCCGGCGTCTTTACCGTGATGCTCCCCATCACCAGCGCCCTGGTCGGCGTGCTGGTGCTGGGCGAGACCCTGCGCGGTCTGCAGTTGCTGGCGTTTGCCATTGCCCTGCTCGGCCTGCTGCTGGCCACGCTGCCGGGGCGCAAACCCAAGCTGCTTTGATGGAAGTGCGGGATCAAACCCGTTATGCAAACTGCAACTCAATCTTTCCGGCGCGCCGGCGTACCGGGCCGACCGTGATCTTCACGTCACGCCCTAACTTCGCCATTAATCCCAGCAGTTTGGCTTCGCTGACGCCACGAAACTGGCCGCGCGTGATGCGCGAAACCTTGGATTGATCAATGCCCAACAGCGCTGCCGCATCGCCCTGCGTCAAACGCCGCGCCTTGATCGCGCGGGCGATCTCGGCGGCGAGTTGGGACTTGCGTTGCATCTCGGCCGCATCGGCATAGCCCAAGTCGGCATAGACGTTGGTGCTGCCCTCTTCAACCGTGATTTCGTTATTTCCGTTCATCATCGAACTCCATGTTGTATTTGCCAAGCTTCAAAGTCTTGCTTCGCGGCCTTCAGGCGGGTAGTGATCAAATCCATGTCGGGCTTGGGCGTTGCGATGCCGCTCTTGGACTTCTTCTGGAAGCAGTGCAAGACATAGACCCAGCCAGCGAACTTGACGGTATACACGGCCCGGTAAGTGTCGCCCTGATGATCCTCGACCACCTCCAATACACCGGCTGAACCGAACCCGCTGAGCACCTTGGCATCCGGGTGCTTGCCGCCCGCTTGTGCCAGATCAATCGCGTGCCCAAACACGTCCTTGACGTCGACCGGCATAGCATCCAGATCGCGCTTGGCTGAAGCTATCCATTTAAGAGGCTTGCGAGTCTGCGTGGACATTCCCGAATTATGCCAATTTGGACATAATCAAGCAAGCGGTAATTTCGACTGCCGTAGTAGACGCTGCCATTGCTGAAAAGGACGAACCAGGCGTTGGCAGCATTGCCCACATAGGGCGATGCAGTCCAGTACCAGTTTGCAGGGGTTGCAGGGAAAGCGGCGCGGTCCAGGCCCGAACTGCCGGGTGGAGCCATTGCCCCGAGCGCACACGGCAACGCGATGTGGGGCAATTTGCTGCTGTTGGGTGCTGTTGTCTGCGAAGCGGCTTACGCCGTCATCGGCAAGAAACTCACCGACACGCTGAGCCCGAAACGAATCACGGCCTTAATCAACCTCTGGGGCTTTGTCCTGATGACGCCGTTCGGGCTCTACGCGGCGCTGCAATTTGACTTTCGTGCCGTATCCATCGGCAGTTGGGCCTTGCTGCTTTTCTACTCCCTGGCCGCCAGTGTCGCCAGCGTCTGGCTCTGGATGACCGGCCTGAAGACCGTGCCCGCTGCCAAAGCCGGCGTCTTTACTGTCATGCTGCCCATCACCAGCGCCCTGGTTGGCGTGCTGGTGTTGGGCGAGACCCTGCGCGGTCTGCAACTGCTGGCCTTCGCCATTGCCCTGCTCGGCCTGCTGCTGGCCACGCTGCCAGCGCGCGCAACGCAACGCTTCACATCAGACGCTGCGCGCTGAGCACCATGCCGTCCTCATCGGCATAAAGCCAGTCGCCCGGGCGCACCCAGACGCCCTGGATTTGCACGGCGATGCCTTGCTGGCCCTCGTTGCGCTTGTCGGGCGGCAGCGGCATGCTGGCCAGGGCGCGGATGCCGATATCGAGCACAGCCAGTTCCGCTACGTCGCGCACGCAACCATCAATAACGACACCGGCCCAGCCATTGCGTGCCGCCGCGGCGCCCAGATTGCCGCCAACCAGTGCCCG
>CAITXW010000093.1 GCA_903896425.1 uncultured beta proteobacterium
ACCAACTCGGTGCGGCTGCCACGCAACAGGCCGGCAAACTGGTATTCGGACAGGCTGTCGGGCACCGGGGTCACGGCGCCCAGAATGGTGGCCGGGTCGGCGCCTAGTGCCACGCAAACCGGATAGGGCTGGCCCGGGTTCTGCGCGCAATGCTCACGGAAATCGAGCGCGCCACCACGCTGCGCCAGCCAGCGCATGATGACCTTGTTGCGCGCGAGTACCTGTTGCCGGTAAATGCCCAGGTTTTGCCGCGCCTTGAGCGGGCCCTTGGTGATCACCAGGCCCCAGGTGATGAGCGGCGCCACATCGTCGGGCCAGCAATGCTGCACCGGCAGGCGCGCCAGATCGACATCGGCGCCTTCCCACACCACGTCCTGGCAGGCGGCGCTGCGCAACTCCTTGGGTGCCATATTCCACAGCGTTTTCACGAGCGAACTCAGGCCTATCATTTCCTTGAAACCCTTGGGCGCTTCGGGCTCCTTGAGCGTGGCCAGCACGTGGCCGAACTGGCGCAACTCGCTGACATCGGCCACGCCCATTCCCATGGCAACCCGGCGCGTCGTGCCAAACAGGTTGCCCAGCACCGGCATATGGTGGCCGACAGGATTTTCGAACAGCAGTGCGGGGCCGCCAGCGCGCAGGCTGCGGTCACACAAGGCCGTCATTTCCAGATACGGCGAAACCGGCGCGCTCACGCGCTTGAGCTCACCAACGCGTTCGAGTTGGGCAATGAAATCCCGCAGATCAAGATAGGCCATGGTGTTTCTTCAAGCGGCCGGATCGGTCGGCACGGCGGGTTTGAGACCGCCCCAGCGCGGCGCCTGCGGCTGCGGCAGTCCGAGCAGATCGACGACCCGGCTCACGGTATGGTCTACCAGTTCGGCAACCGTCTGAGGTCGGTGGTAAAAGCCCGGCAGGGGCGGGAAGATGATGCCACCCATCTCGGTCACGCTGGTCATGTTGCGCAGGTGCGCGAGGTTCAAAGGTGTCTCGCGCACCATCAGAATCAGCCGGCGGCGCTCTTTGAGCATGACGTCCGCAGCACGCGTGATCAGGTTGTCGGACAGACCATGCGCCACCGCCGCCAGCGTTCGCATGGAACAGGGCGCGATCACCATGCCGTCGCACTGGAAGGAACCGCTGGCTATCGCACCGCCGACGTCACGCGCCGCGTAGACCACATCGGCCAGTGCCTCGACCGCTGCGCGATCCATGTCGAGTTCCTGCAGCAGGTTCAGCAGCCCGGCATCGGACACCGTCAAATGGGTTTGCACCTGAGCGATCTCGCGCAGCATCTGCAGCAATCGCACGCCATAGATGGCACCGCTGGCGCCAGAAATCGCGACAACAATTCGTTTTTGTGGAGAGGACGAAACCAGATGCATAGGCAAGCAGATCCGGCAGGCCGGCTCCTCTCAGTGCGAAGCCAGCTTGGCCTTCATGCGCGCCAGCACGTTTGCGGGCTTGAGCTGCTCAAGGTTGAAAACCGGTAGTTCAATGGCATCGATCGTGTTTTTGACCAGCAGGCCCAGTTCAGTATCGCCTTCCATGGCGAGCCGCCGGCTGAAGAACAGCGTGTCGGGGTCTTCCTCGCGCCGGGCCAGCAAAACAAAATCATGGGCACTGGCGCTGATCGTCAGATCGGCCTCACCCTTGTTCTGGCAGGCGGTGAAGCGCTCGTTGCGCCATTCAAAGTCAAACACCAGTTGCGCATCGGTCACGCACAGGCGCAGTTTCTTGCCCAGCAGCATCGCGCGCACATCGCTGGCCAGGTTCTTCGCCAAGGCCAGATTCAAACCGGTCACAAAAAAGAACGAACCCGGATAGGCTGGCAACAAGCCCAGCAGCTTGCCGACCGGTTTGGGCAGTGTGTAGGAGGTGGCGTGCATGGTGAATCTTTCTGTAAGGCTGAGCTTACTGCTTTTCGGTGCTGCGCTGAAGCATTGCGTCCTGGACCAGGTCCAAGCCCGGCTTGCCGTACCAGTAGCCATTGCAGGCCAGCTCCGGCATTAGCGGCAACAGCGTCTGGTTAGCATCGGTGGGGTTGGCTTTGCCGCTCATCACATCATGAAATAAATCAATAATCTCAAGCGTGTGCTGCGCCTGCGGGCTGATGCGCACCACATCAACGCCGATCTCACGCATGGCACCGAGCTCTGGCAACAGGTTGTAGACGCGCGCTGACTGCGTCTGTATCCCGTTGAGCACCAGAAATTCTTCGTTTTCACGGGTGCGCATCTGCAGCCCGTCGGCGTGATCGATGCAGCGAAACTGGCAATCGTCTTTGGGCAGGTTGTAGTGACGCGCGGTAAAGCAGCGCGCCGAAAACGCCAGCGGCATGCGGCCATAGGCA
>CAITXW010000094.1 GCA_903896425.1 uncultured beta proteobacterium
GCAATCATTCCAGGTTGAGGATGCATTTGGCACTTCGACGCAGTGGGTTGGAATGGAAAATTTCAAACGCCTGTGGGTCGACGCCAGTTACCTGTCCTCCTTCAAGACCACGGCGGTGTTCTCGCTGCTGGTGGCCGTTCTGGGCATCGGACTGTCCCTGCTGCTGGCCATTTTTGCCGATCGCGTCGTGCGCGGCGCCATGTTCTATAAAACGCTTCTGATCGTGCCCTACGCCGTAGCACCTGCAGTGGCGGGCGTGCTGTGGATTTTCATGTTTTCGCCCTCGCTGGGTGTAGTCTCCTATGCGCTGGGAAAACTGGGTCTGAACTGGAACCACCTGCTCAATGAGGGTCACGCCATGACGCTGATCGTGATGGCGGCGGTCTGGAAGCAGATCTCCTACAACTTCCTGTTCTTTCTTGCCGGTCTGCAGTCGATACCGAAATCACTGATCGAAGCGGCAGCCATCGACGGTGCCAAGCCGTGGCGGCGCTTCTGGACGATCCAGTTTCCGCTGCTCTCGCCCACCACTTTTTTTCTGCTGGTCATCAACATGGTGTACGCCTTCTTCGACACCTTCGCCATCGTTGACGCGACCACGCACGGCGGCCCGGGCCAGGCGACTTCGATCCTGGTCTACAAGGTCTATTACGACGGCTTCAAGGCGATGGATCTGGGCGGCTCGGCGGCGCAGTCGGTGGTGCTGATGACGATCGTGGTTGCCCTGACCGTGGTGCAGTTCCGCTTTATCGAAAAGAAAGTGAACTACTGATGACGCCCCCACGCTCGTCGCTGCGCGAGGACTCGCGTCATGGTTGAACGCAATCCGTTTCTGACTTTTCTGGCCCATGCGGTAATGATTCTGGGCGTGCTGGTCGTCGCCTTCCCGCTGTATCTGGCTTTTGTCGCGTCCACCCACACAGCGCAGGAAATCGTGCAGGCACCGATGCCCTTGCTGCCCGGCAGCAATCTTTGGGCAACCTACGAAAGGGCACTGCTGGGTGGCGGTTACGGCGCCGGCTCCAGAGCGCCGGTGATACACATGATGTGGGTCAGTCTGGTCACGGCACTGGTGATCACCTTCGGCAAGATTTCAATATCCTTGCTATCGGCTTTTGCCATTGTCTATTTCCGCTTTCCGTTCAAGAATTTTTTCTTCTGGGCGATTTTTATCACCCTGATGCTGCCAGTCGAGGTGCGCATAGGGCCAACCTACCAGGTCGTTTCCGACCTGGGCATGCTCAACACCTACGCGGGTTTGACGGTTCCCTTGATCGCTTCGGCCACCGCGACTTTCCTTTTCCGGCAGTTCTTCATGTCGGTGCCTGACGAGTTGACAGAAGCAGCGCGCATGGACGGCGCCAGCCCAATGCGTTTTTTCATCGATATTCTGGTGCCGCTGTCCAAGACTTCGGTCGCCGCGCTGTTTGTAATTCAGTTCATCTACGGCTGGAACCAGTACCTGTGGCCGCTGCTGGCCACGACCTCGGAGAACATGTACCCGGTGGTGGTCGGCATCAAAATGATGCTGGCCGGTGGCGATTCACAAAACGAGTGGAACGTGGTGATGGCCACCGCCCTGCTGGCCATGCTGCCGCCGGCCCTGGTGGTCATGCTGATGCAGAAGTGGTTTGTCAAGGGATTGGTGGATACGGAGAAATAATATGTTTGCGGGACAGACCGTAGCGAAGCGGAGCTCTGTCGCCAACCAAATAAGGAGTTTGCGGGACAGACCGTAGCGAAGCGGAGCTCTGTCGCCAACTGAATAAAACTATGGCTTCAATCACATTAAAAAACGTCGTCAAGCGCTACGGCAAAGGCAAGGGTGCCAACCAGGTTATCAATGGCATCAACGCCGAGATTCTTGACGGCGAGTTTGTTGTCATCGTCGGCCCATCCGGTTGCGGCAAGTCCACGCTGCTGCGCATGGTGGCCGGATTGGAGGAGGTCACCGAAGGCGAAGTGTCCATTGGTGGGCGCGTCGTTAACGACCTCGAACCGTCCGCGCGCGACATCGCCATGGTGTTCCAGAACTACGCGCTGTACCCGCACATGAGCGTGTTCGACAACATGGCCTACGGACTCAAGATTGCCAAAGTGCCGCCCGACGAAATCAAGGCCCGGGTCGACAAGGCCGCCAAGATTCTGGAGATTGGGCCCTTCCTGCAACGCACGCCCCGCGAACTCTCGGGCGGCCAGCGCCAGCGCGTGGCGATGGGGCGCGCCATCGTGCGCCATCCGAAAGTCTTCCTGTTTGACGAACCGCTGTCCAACCTCGACGCCAAGCTGCGCGCGCAGACCCGCATCGAGATTCAAAAACTGCACCGCGAACTGGGCATCACCTCACTTTTTGTGACGCACGATCAGGTTGAGGCCATGACGCTGGCCGAGCGCATGATCGTCATCAATCTGGGCGCGATGGAGCAATTTGGCACGCCCGAGGAGGTGTACAACCGACCGGCGAGCACGTTTGTCGCCAGTTTTATCGGCTCCCCGCCGATGAACCTGCTGCAGAACGCGCCAGGCGCCAAGCCCGGCATCATCACCGGCGTGCGACCGGAACACCTCGACATCACGGAGACCGGTTGGGCCTTGCACGTTGAAACAGTCGAAATGCTGGGCGCCGAGCGTCTGGTCTATGGCCGCTGGACGCACGGCACCGGAAACGAAATGGTGATTCTGCGCACCGAGGAAGGTCAAGCTGTGCCGGCCATTGGCAGCACCATCCACGTCACACCGCGCGCCCACAAGATTCACTACTTTGACGCCAGCACGGGAAAGCGCAAAGAGACGCAGGAATGACCGTCATCACCTTCGACCACTGGCCCTACCCGCGCTGGATCGCGCACCGCGGCGCGGGAGATTTGTCACCGGAAAACACGCTGGCAGCGTTTCGCCTGGGTGCCAGCTATGGCTACCGCATGTTTGAATGCGACGTCAAGCTCAGCGCTGACGGCGTGCCGTTTCTGATGCACGACGCCACGCTGCAACGCACGACCGATGGCCCGATGCGCCTGGGTCGCGAGGCCAGTTTGGTCGGCGGCGATCATCCCTGGAGCACGCTGTCTCAACTCGATGCCGGCAGTTGGCACTCCCAGCGCTATGCGGGTGAACCACTGCCAAGTTTGGAGGCCATCGCGCGCTATTGCCTGCACAACGACTATTTCCTGAACATTGAAATCAAACCGACACCGGGTCTGGAACGCCAAACCGGCGAGGTCGTGGCACGCCACGCAGCCCGGCTCTGGCAGAGTGTGGCAGTGCCGCCCCTGCTGACCTCGTTCAAGACCGATGCATTGGACGCGGCGCGCCAGGCCCAGCCCGAATTGCCACGTGGCCTGCTGCTGAAATCTCTGCCACAGGGCTGGTTGGAAACTGCGCGGGAACTGCAATGCGTGGCCATCGTCTGCAAGCACACCTTGTGGGACAAGACCAGCGTCGCACAGGCCAAAGGCGCGGGGCTGCGCACGCTGAGCTACACCGTCAACGACGAACGGGAAGCACAGCGCTTGCTTGACCTCGGTACCGACGCCATCATCACGGATCGGGTGGACCTGTTTGCCCCAACCTGAGGCGAACTTTTGCTATGATTTTGGCCTCAATCTGGAGGACCGATCATCATGGCGCTGAACTTCAAACACCTTGGCCTGACATGGGCCGCCTGCACTTTTCTCTGCGTTGGCGCCGCCCATGCGGTCGAGCCCAAGGTACTCAACATCTACAACTGGTCTGACTACATCGCCGAAGACACGATACAGAATTTCGAAAAAGAGACCGGCATCAAGGTTCGCTACGACACCTACGACAACAACGAAATCCTGCACGCCAAACTGGTTGCCGGCAAGACCGGCTACGACATCGTGGTGCCGGGCTCGCACTTTGCCAAAAACCAGATCGAAGGCGGACTGCTGCAAAAGCTCGATCGCAGCAAGCTCTCCAACTGGGGCAACCTGGACAAGGGCCTGCTGGAGCAACTCGCCAAGCTTGATCCGGGCAACGCCTATCTGGTGGACTGGCTCTGGGGCTACGTCACGGTTGGCATCAACGTCAACAAGGTCAAGGCGGCGCTGGGCAACATGCCAATGCCGGAAAACGCCTGGGGCCTGCTGTTCGATCCGAAATACGTCAGCAAGCTCAAGAGCTGTGGCGTCAGCGTGCTGGACTCGGCCTCCGAAGTGATGCCTGCCGCCCTGCTTTATGTCGGCAAGCCCGCTTACAGCCGCAGCGCCGCCGACTATGCCGAGGCCGCAAAGATGCTCAAGACCATTCGCCCCTACGTGACCCGGTTCTCATCGTCGGGCTATATCGAGGAGATGGCCAGTGGCGCGACCTGTCTGGTCATGGGTTTCTCGGGTGACATCAACATTGCCCGCAGCCGTGCGCTGGAAAACAAGGGCAAGACGCCGATCGTGATTGAAGCGCTGATCCCCAAAACGGGCGCGACGTTGTTCTTCGACACCATGGCGATCCCGAAAGACGCACCGCACCCTGAGAATGCCCACCTGTTCATCAATTACATCCTGCGCCCGCAAGTCCATGCTGGATTGACCAACAAGGTTTTTTATGCCAACCCGAACGCGGCGTCGCTCAAATACGTGGCCAAGGACGTTGCGGATAACAAGTCGATCTTCCTGGATGCTGCTGCCACCAAGACCATGATTGCACCGGATACCCTGCCGCAGGACCTGCGCCGGGTACAGACCCGCATCTTCAGCAACTTCAAGGCAGGAAAATAATCGATCAAAGCCGCCAGGACCGCAAGAGAAGCCACTGGATGCTGGCACTGGCCAGCACCATGCCGGCGTAGGTCAGCATCTTGCCGTCATGGCCGAAAAACCAAAGGCCCAGACCCAGCACCAGAGAGTTGAGGCCAAAACTCACGACCACCTGCACCCAATATGCGGCCACGACTCGCTGGCGTCTGGCGACAAGCCGGGCCAGCAGCGGCATCAGCACGGCCAGCCACAAGGCCGGTGCCAGCCAGTTCAACACATGATTCAGAAGATCGGTCGGCGCCATTAATATCCACAAAAAAGTAATCCGGGCTGTCGGACGCAAGCTGATTTTATAATCGCCGCATGGCAGTCTGGGCTTTAGGAATCAATCACACGACCGCGCCGCTCGATCTGCGCGGTCGTTTTGCGTTTGCC
>CAITXW010000095.1 GCA_903896425.1 uncultured beta proteobacterium
ACGATGACCACCCTAAAACAGATGGTCCGACCGAGCTGCAAGCCGCTTCGGGCTACGCCCTTCGCGCCTTGCAGCTCGGCTAAAAACTTACACCACTACCGGGGACATTACCTCGGGGAACTCAAATGCGCTTCTTTTTCGTCAAGGTACTGCTGATATTTGCCGCATGCGCAAGCCCAGTTGTTGGGAATGCGCAAACTCTCAATCAACAAATTAGTCGTGGTGTCACATTCATTGCACCTCAAATCGATTATCAGGGGATGGCTGCAATTCAGAATGCGCAGACTCAAGCTAACCAAGCGGCAATGCAACGTCGGCTGATTGAAGAGCAGACTCGCGCATTGCAATTGGAAAACAACCAGCGTGAAGCGGCAGCAAGAAACTCGCAGGGTTCGGGGGTTGTACAAGAGATGCCACCGTATATGCAGCAATGGCTCAAGTCTGCACAACCCCGCATGCACCTATTTGCTGATTTTGAACAGGTTGTTTTTTCGCCCAATGTGGCAATTTCCGACGACATGATTAAGTTGATGGCTGCAAGCCCATTTGCTGCAGATATCGCGTATTACCTCGGTAGCCACAAGATGGAAGCGGCTGCCATTAAGAGCATGGCGATGTTGGACGCTGCTCGGTCAATTTCTGATATTGAGAAGCGATTGATGGAAGCTGCCACACAAGCGAAGTAGGCATGCGCCAATTTGTCTGATGTAGATTAATAGTTTATCTTTTGGCAAGCATCAGCGACCCGGACATCCACCACTTAAGCAACCTGTCGCTGCCCAACTTATCCCCACATCAAGTGGCTAACTCTGTGGATATGTCCGCACGGCGTACTTAAGACCCGCACCAATGCTGCGTTGGTGTAGTGTGCTTAAAGAATAGGCATCATCGCCCCGCAGTTCCAGCACTGCTCAAAACCACCGACCACTCGCTCACCGCAAGAACACCGCCAGCGCCGCTGCGGAACATGGCGCAGGTGATGCAACAGTTCCAACGCCTCGGCCCCTTGGCTGGCATCGTCAATCCAAACCTCCGGCAGGCATTGATCTGGAGGCAGTTCACCGGCGGCACTTCTCAAATACTCACGCTGGACGCTGGCACCAATGCCCTCCGCCCTCAGCCAATCCGCCCATAGCGTCGCCATGACCAGATTGGGGGCTTGCGTGAGGCGTGGCATGGTAAGCAATTTGAACCGACTCATGCTATTCTGCGCCCGGCATTTCGCCAAGCCCACATGAATAGGATTCCTACTGCCATGAATAAATTTCTTACCGTTGCCTTGGGTAGCCTGTTTGCCGCAGGTGTGATGTTTTCTCAGATTGCCAGTGCAGCAACTGACTGTGAAGCAAAGGCTGTGAGCAAGACTGGAAAGCCACTGTCTGGCGCAGCGAAAACCGCGTCCATCAAAAAATGTGAGGCCGCTGCCAAAGGTGCTGCACCGACTGGATGCGCTGAGAAGGCCATTGACAAGAACGGCAAGCCGCTGGCTGGTGCTGCAAAGAACTCGTTTATGAAGAAGTGCGAGAGCGGCAAGTAATTTGTCTTGATCCCTTGCTGCCCAAAGGTTTGCACGGTGATGCATGAAGACCATGCGAACGTTCGCATTCCATTTCAAAAATTTATATATACCCCCCTGCCCTGAAAACGCAATGTGATGGGGGTGGGTTTGGCTGAGCGGATTCGCGCGTACGCGCTGCCGGAGCAGGCCACGTCGATTGGGGGGGGTGGGGGCGTTGTGGGGTCAGGCCGGGAACGGATTCTGGAAACCAGTTGCTGGTCTGCACCCCAGCAGATGCCCGGATCAAGCGCAGCCAGAGCGCTGACGGAGCGAACGGGATGAGAATAGGTTGTGTCACGCTCCGCCACAACGCATCAAATGCGTCAGAACGATGGACACATAAACAAATGGCGGTACTTTTGGCGGTATATGTTGGGATGTGAACAGTAAAACCGAGCATCCATGAGGGTTACATCCTGATGTTCGATCCCCTCCGGGGACCAATAAACAGTATGTTTTTAGCTATATAAAAGATAGCGTTTTGCCCTGGCGCCGACATAAAATTTCAAATATCTTTAACTGATGGTAGGTGCCGACCAGGAACGGATTGTGATCGATTTGTGAAATGGTAGAGGCAGTGTGAAGCCTTTGTGTCGGCCCCTGGTGGAAATCCAAACGTGGCAGATTGCGACCTTTCGAATCACCGCAAGTTTCACAATGAAGGTCTTGCCTTCGTGGTGCGTCCAATCTATTGGCTCAGCCTTTCCCCGTGCCTTTCCCATATTCAGTGCAGTTTTGCGCATTGATAAAAGGCATCTGGGCAAACTCCTGTGTTTGGGACGACGCGGCGCATTCTGGGTTTTGGTCGGGTGGCCGAGAGTATCATTTCCTTTATCATGAAACGATCCGAACCAATTTTGATGGAGTTTGCCATGCCCACCAACCGTCGAATGCTCCTCCAAACCTTGGCCAGCGTGCCATTGTGGAGTGCCGTTGGCCGCGGCGCACACGCGCAAAGCGCAACTGCGCTGCGGGAAGTAGCATTGATCAGCTTTGGCGGCGGCTTTAACTTGCCAGTTTGGGCCGCGCAGGAGCAGGGTTTTTTTGCGGCGCAAGGTTTGGCCGTGCAGCACACCATCACCGCCGATTCCAAGCAGGTTTTTTCCGGCCTGATGGAGGGCAAATACCAGATTGCCATTACCGCCCTGGATAACATCCTGGCCTATCAGGAAGGGCAGGGTGAGTTGAAACTGGACCCGCCTTCGGACTTTTTCGGCTTCATGGGCTCGGATGATGGTTTTCTCAGTCTGGTTTCGGCACCCGAAGTTAAAACCTTTGCCGATTTACGCGGCAAGACGGTGTCGGTTGATGCGATGAGCAATGGCTTCAGCTTTGCCATGCGCGAGATGATGCGCCGCGGCGGCGTGACTGAGGCCGATGTGCAATGGGCGCGGGCCGGCGGTACCGACCGGCGCTTTGCTGCCTTGATGGAAGGCCAGCACGCAGCCACCATGCTGAGGGCGCCGTTTGACATCCAGGCAAAAAACCGGGGTTTCAATGTTTTGGCGACCACGCGCGAGACCATTGGTCCCTATTTAGGCATCGTGGGTGCGGCCCGGCGCAGTTGGGCGCAAAGCAACCAACCTGTCGTGGTG
>CAITXW010000096.1 GCA_903896425.1 uncultured beta proteobacterium
CGGCGCCACCACTCGTCCCAGATGCGGCCCAGAAAATAACCCCAATCCTCAGCCGCCACCGACCAGTCGGTCACGACCGATTCGGCACTGCCAGGCGCGGCCTGCGCGCTGCCCAGCGCCGGGAGGCGCGAGGCGTCCCAATGCCCAGGCGCCACCGCGCAAAAATCCGCTGGTTCGACGCAGGGTATGAACTGGATGATGCGCGGGCGAACCTGATCGCGCAGGAAGCGGTAGACGTCAATCGGTCGTTTTGCGTTCTTGCGGTTCACCACACACAAGGCACCAAACGGCACCTGGTACTGGTGCAGCAGGGCCACTGCCGCCATGACGCGATCAAAGGTCGGCGTGCCGCCCTTGCTGTAGCGGTATTCATCGTGCAAAACGGCCGGCCCGTCGATCGAGAGGCCGACCAGGAAGTTGTTCTGCTTGAGAAAGCTGCACCATTCTTCATCGAGCAGGATGCCGTTGGTCTGCAAATCGTTTTCAATCACCTGCCCGGGCTTCCTGTAGCGCGTCTGCAGTTCGATGACGCGGCGGAAAAAATCCAGCCCCATCAGGGTCGGCTCGCCGCCCTGCCAGGAAAAAACAACTTCGGGTCCGGTGTGCGCCTCGATGTACTGGCGGATGTGCGCCTCCAGCAGCGCCTCGCTCATGCGTGACTTTTTGGGCTGCTGCAGCAGGTCTTCCTTGTGCAGATAAAAGCAGTAAGCGCAGTCCAGATTGCACTGCGAGCCGCTCGGTTTAACCATTGCGTGAAAGCGGTAGAAATCGCCCTTGGGCAGACTCGGCAGTTTCAAGCTCGGGCCGTCAGCGACGGCAGACCGGATCGGTATAACAGCTTGTTGTGGCATCAGAGGCATTTGATCACGATTGGCGCATGCGCCTGCTTGGCGGCGCACACGCGCAGCGACTCAAAAACGCCGGCTGGCGTTGATCTGTTTTGACCCCACCGGCAAGCTGACGAAATCGCCATCAGCGCCGACCCGGATCGGCCCGTCATAGCGCTTCTCGGCGTCACCCAGGAAAGCCTTCTCCAAACCCGGCAGCGGCAAAGGGGGTGCAATGTGGTTGAGCAACAGGTAGCCCACTTTCGCGGCCTGTGCCGTTTCGGCTGCCTGCTCTGGCGAGCTGTGGTAGTCGACGATGTCGGCAAACAGTTGCTTCAGTTTCGGCCGCTGCGCCTGGGCTGCGGCGTCGCCGAGCATGGCCATCAGTGGGGTCGACAGCGCTTCGTGCACCAGCAGATCGACACCCATGGCCTCGCGAGCGACGGCGGCCGACTTCTTGGTGTCGCCGCTGAGCACCACGCTGCGGCCCTTGTACGTGATGCGATAACCGACGGCCGGGTGCACCGGCGCATGGTCGACCGAGAACGCTGCAATCTCCAGATCGCCGTCCTTGAGCAGCACGACGCGGCCAGCCGACTCGGTGACAAAAGGCAGGGCTTTGCCGCCACTGCCGCCGGACGGCATGACAGCCTCGCCATGGTGCCCCACGCGGTAATGCTGGTCCTGCGCATAGGCCTGCATCAAGCCCGCGACGACCGCCTCAACCCCGGCTGGCCCATAAACGGGCACCGGTGCGGTGTTTGACGCCGAGACCCAGCGCTGCAGCATCAACTCACCCAGTCCATCGATATGGTCGGAATGAAAATGCGTCAAAAAGATCGCTTCGATGCGACCATGGTTGAAACCCATCTTGCCGATGTTGCGCGCGCTCCCCGCTCCCGCGTCGAAGACAAACAATCGCTTGCCCGCCACCACCAGCGTGCACGGGCCCGATCGCCTCTCATCCGGGAAGGGTGAGCCGGCGCCGCACAGGCCAACGTGCAAGCCATCGGGCAGTTCCACCATTGGATCGGCAGCCAGTTGCCGCGCCGCAAGGCGTTTCACCAACGCCACGGCCAACGGCCCTCGCAAGGCATAGGTGGCAACAGCGAGTAAGGCGATCAGCAAGCCTGCCGCCAGCAGGATATTTCGTTTTTTCATCTTCATTTCCTTTTATCGTCCGCAACACCTGCGCCGGCTCATGCCACGAAAACCCGCGTCAACCGGTCCATTGAGGACCAGTAAAAATCGCGACCCCAACCGGCACCGGGAAACACCACGCCTTGCATCAGGCCGCCAGAGCGCACACGACCCAGCTCGGTGCCCGATTCGATCGCCAGCAGCACCACTTCCTCACCGCCATGGCGGTAGTCGTTGCAGACCAGCTCGCCGGTCTGCGGATACAGCAGCAGGTGACTGGCGCAGCCGAACGCGGTCTTTTGCCACAGCGGCGTCAAGCTGCTGCTCGCAGGGTCAAAGCGCCAGGCTTGCAGGTGCCGGTTTGCAGAGTCGTAGCCAATGACGATTTTGCGTTGCAGATCAATCAGCGGCGGGTTCGTGATGCAGCCTGCGGCCAGCCCACAAACGTCCAGCGTCTGGTGGTCGCTGGCGTCCCGCATCGAGACCCGGATCAGCCGATTCGGCGTTGCGCTGACGCCGTTGCCAATCATCCGAATGACGTAGCGGTGCGCGCCGTTGTCCATGAACCAGGCGTTCTCCCCGTCCAACACCACGTCCCAGCCATAGCTCTGGCTGCTCTCGCCGATGTAGTCAAAGCGCCAGTCGGCGTCAAACTCCAGCGCGCTGGTCGCAGCGCGCCAGTGGTAGCGAAAGATCGAGCGCACACCCACCACATAGACCGTGTTGCCGATGGCGCTCAGGCGTGCGATGGAAGGCTCCGGGCACTGCGTGTCGGCGCAGGCGGGCCGCAGCGTCGCGGCGTCAATCACGCTCAAGCAGGCCGGGGTCTTGGTCGACAGGTTCTTGGTGACAAGCAGGCCGTTGTCGAGAATGACAAAGGAGTTGTAGGGCTCGTTGACGGACAGTTGCAGTTGGGCCTTCGGCTGGCAGGCACGGTCCAGGCGGTGCAGGTAGCGCCCGTACACGACGTAGAGGTCGCCATTGCGGTGCAGCGCCATGCCGCCGGGCCACATCGGACCGCCGGCCAAACGCGGTGAGCGCTCAAGCGTCTTCAAACTCTGCGCATCAATGCGCTCAACACAGGCTGTGGTCGGCAAACCGAGCTTGGCGCGCAGAACAGAGTGCGTCAGCAGATAGACCTCGCCCGGTGCGCCGAGCAGCGTCATGGTCGACATCCAGGTTCTGCGGCTGATGCAGGCCAGCTTTTCGCCCGGGCGCAAAGCCAGACCGGCGCCCGTGCGCGGCGCTTGCAGGCGCTGCGCGCCACCGTCTTCACCCGGCCACGGCGTGGCCAGATAGCCCGAAGTGTTCATCGCCGCTGTTTCCGCCGGCGCCGGTGCAAAAGGCCAAGGCCTGCGATCAGCGCGGCCAGCACGATCAGCACCGGCTTGCGGTAGTACGGGATCCAGTAGTTAACAAAGCTGTTGATCATGACCTGGCGCGTCGGGCTGTAGCCCTCGGGCATGGCCAGCACCCCGTGCGATTGGGCATAGGCCTCATAGTCGCTTTGCATGGCGCGGAACTGCGCCGGCATGCGGCCCTGCAAGTCTTCAGTCTCACCCGCATCCGTCTCCAGGTTGAAGAGATGCCACTGGCCGTCGCCCACCGGTGCCATGTTCTTCACCAGTTTGAGAGAGCCTTTGAACAACGCTGCGTTGCCCGACAGCTCGTAGCCGATGGCCTCGTCTGCCGGGTGTACCTGCGCCACTTCACCCTTCAGGACGGGCATCAGGCTGCGCCCCGCCATGACCTCGATCGGCTGGCCCTTGTAGCTGCTGCCCGGCTGTGCGATGCCCGCCAGCTCCAGCAAAGTGGGCGCAACGTCGGTGACGTGGGTCAAACTGCCTTGCACCTGGTCTTGCCGCATGCCGGGCACGCCCGAGATGATCAGCGGCGTGCGGATGCCACCTTCGCCCGCATAGAACTTGAAGCCGCTCAGCGGTGACGCAGCAGCACTGGCCCAGCTCGGCCCCATGATGGTGTAGGCACCCTTGTCACCAAGCTTGTCCAGTGCCTGCGAGTACTGGGTCCAGAGCCAGGGCTGGGCGTCGGCGTAATCGGAGGCTTCGGGGCCGTTGTCAGAGAGAAAAACGAACACCGTGTTGTCGTACTCGCCGCTCTGTTTCAGGTGCGCGATCAGGCGCCCGACGTGGAAGTCCATGGCCTCGGCCATGGCGGCATAAACCTCCATGCGCCGTTCCTGATATTTCTTGTCAGCAGCGCTCAGCGCATTCCAGTTTTCCGTGCTGCCCATGATCGCCAGCGGCGTGTCCTTCGCAATCAGTCCGAGTGCGGCGGCCTTGTCGCGCCGCGCCTGGCGCAGCGCCGTCCAACCATCCTTGTAGCGGCCCTTGTACTTGTCAATGAAGGCACGCGGCGCCTGCAGCGGAACGTGATTGGCCTGGAAACCAACGTAGGCAAAAAACGGCTTGGCGCTGCCAGCGCCGGCACGCAGATGCTCGATGGCCTTGTCAACAAAGTACTCGGATGAGTAGTAAGTGACCGGCATGGCTGCAGGCTTGCCATCCTCGAACCAACTGACCTTGTCGGTATGCGGCAGGTAGCGCTGATGGGGCTCCCAGTTGTCGGAACCGGTATCGCCCTGGATCAGCGAGCGCTCAAAGCCGCGCCGGTTCGGCAGGTTGTGCGGCTCGGTGCCGACGTTCCATTTTCCGGCGATGGAGGTGCGGTAGCCGTTGTCTTGCAGCAGCGTGGCGACGGTGACGACGCGGGTGTTAAGCGAACCGAGGTAACCCGGTTTTCCCAGGTGCGCCTGCGGCATGGTTTCCGTCAGATTGCCAACGCCGTTGCGGTGATTGTCAACGCCCGTCAGCAGCATGGAGCGGGTCGGGGCGCAGGAGGCGGCGACGTGGAAATTCGAAAAGCGCATGCCCTGGCGCGCCAGCGCGTCGATGTTGGGCGTAGCGATTTCGCCGCCAAAAGCGCCAACGTCGGTGAAGCCCCAGTCGTCGGCCACCAGCACCATGATGTTGGGCCGCGCCGGCGTAGCGGCCAGCGCAGCCACGCCGGCCGTCAAACCCATTGCCAGAATCAGTGCCCGGTACTTCATCGCCAATGCCTCATGCCTGCTTGCGCGCCTGCGCGTCAGCCAATGGCTTCCAGTGCAGCAGTCCGAACAACAGCGTCAGGACCACACTGACAAACAAAGGCCCTCGGTACTTGCGCACGTGCTTGAACATGAAAACGACTTCGAGCGCATGCAGCGTCAGCAGCACGGCCGCAACATTGAGCATTCGGCTGGCCAGGTCGCCACCCAGCAGACCCGCCATGCCGGCCAGCGCCAGCCCATAAGCGAACAAACAAGCCATCTTCAAAATCAGAAACATCACACCTGGCCTTTCAACAATTCTTCTTCAATCGCCCACAAACGGTCCTGACCCCAGACCGCCACATCGCGCAGGCGAAACGAAGGCACGCCCCAGAGTCCGAGCGCGAACAGCTCCGCGCGGTTCTGTTCCGCCACCGCGCGCCAGGCATCGTTCTTCAATGCGGCGCTCGCCTGCGCCCAGTCCAGTCCGGCACGCTCGGCGATTGTGCGCAAGCCGCGCTCGCTGCCGGCATCAATGCCCTCGGCCCAGACACCGTGCATGAAAGACAGTACATAGTCCTGCGCCTTGCCCGACTGCTCGGCAAAAGGAATCAAGGCCAAGCCACGCTCCGCAGGGCGACCGACC
The DNA here is from genome assembly GCA_903896425.1 of uncultured beta proteobacterium. Classification (GTDB taxonomy): domain Bacteria; phylum Pseudomonadota; class Gammaproteobacteria; order Burkholderiales; family Burkholderiaceae_C; genus Rhodoferax. The sequence continues at coordinate 5,663 of CAITXW010000096.1, forward strand.
GGATCGTTCAGGCGGCCAAAGGGAATGTTCCGAACAAAAGCCTCGCGCGCGGCGTCCTGGCTGATGTAACTTCTCTTCTCGGATGGAACCGGCAACCCGCGCATCACCATCGGCAGCACATAGCGTAGTCGAACCGGTGCGCCGGTTAAGCGGCCCAGCTCAAAAACCCGTTTTGCAACAATGGCGGAATAGGGACTGCGCAGCGAAAAATAGAAATCAATCGGCGTCGGGTCGTTCAGCAACCGGGGCGTTTTCAGATCAGGCTCAGGCGGGAACAGCAGATCAGTCACACCGTCCTTTTGGGCACCGAGTTCCTGCAACCGCCGCTCCAGATGATGCAGTCTGTCAACACCCCAGTACCACTCACCGCCATAGTAAAAGGTGGCGCCCAGGTAATGCCCCAGACGCTTGCGCAAGGCATCGGCTGCGCGCTGGTGCGCGAGGATGGACGCTGGCGCAAGCGACTCAGCGGTCACGCCATTGAGCGTGCCACTCCAGAGCGCGGCCGACAGCGCGCCCGCCACGGCAACAAAACTGCCGGCCTCAGCGGCGCCCACCAGGCGCGCGGTCACTTGCTGCACGGCCGGCGCCGCAGGCTGTCGGCCACTGTCGTGAAACTCAAGTCCCCAGTGCCCGGCCAGCAACTGCGCGTCGCGTCGGCTGTAGGCAATCAGTTTCTCGCGCTCGGGCGCCGCATCGTCGGGTGGCGGCCCGACCACATGGGTCGCAATGTCAATGTCGTAGCGCGACTGCAGACGTGGCAAAACCGTTGCCGTCAACGCGCTATAGGGGTCGTCGACCTGATGGAAATAGTGCAGCAGATGGCGCGCGCCGGAGCGCACCCGGACCCGCTCGGCCTTGACGCGTCGCTGGAGCAGGCGTTCTCGCGAGAGAAGGCGCTGGCTGATGGCGGGCATCAGCCAGCTTTTGATCGACATCGACCCGCTCCGCTGACTACCAGGCTTTGACGAAACGCACCTGCAGTGACTTGACGGCGATGGCATTGCGCTCGCCAAAGGTGTCGCTGTACTGCAGATTAAAGCCGGCGTCCTTGCCCGGCAGTTTGTACGAGAGGAACGGGCCAATGCCGTAGCTGCGATAGCGGCCACCATTGGTAGCGAGGCGAGCGCCGTCTGCCGGTGCACCGCTGCCGCTGTCGTCGGTCACCTGCTGGATCGCCAGCAGGTTGCTGCCGAAAGCCCAGTCACCCATAACCTTGATGATGCCAAGCTCGCCATACAAGAAATTGCCGCTGCGGTACTCAGTGTCCTTGTTGATGGTGTTGATGCCGTAAGACAAACGCCCGGCTACCGTGACGCCGGCGTCCCAGGCCGCGTCGGTGTGCTTCGGATTGAGCGAGTAGGTCACGGCCACGCCCGGACGCAGCGTGTAGAAACTGCCAAAACCCGGATTCGGGCCGCGGTTCTTGTCATAGACGCCGGTCGGCACAAACAGCGAAACACCGGCCGCTACTTTCAGACGGTCCTGATGACGCACCCAGACCATCGACAACTCGGTATCGCCAATGCCGGAGACTTCGGCATTCTGTTTCGCGCTTTCCAAAGCAACGGCGGCCCGCACTTGCGCATTCACGATCGCCCCCACGTTCCCCCCCACCACATTAATCACAGTGGCAAATGGCCCCACCGCCGTTGGCGTCACCGCTCCGGCAGTCGGCGCAGCGACAAAACTGCGACTCTGTTTGATCAGGGGAACGTTAATGGCAAATGCCAACCGACCATCACCATACAGGTCCTCGGTCAGGTAGCCGCCCATCAGATTGAGCTGAGTCTGTTTTTGGTCGAAATCGAAGCTTATGTTCGGTACAGTGAAAGCGTAAGTACCGTTCGGAACGTTACCCCCCGTTGGTGTGCCGGTCGGCAAAGGCTGCGATGGACCAGGCAAGGTGCTCGGATTCCCGTTGCCATCGGCCACCTTGTAAATATTCAGATAGGTCAGGCTGGCGGTACCGAACAGGCCCGGGTTGTCTGCCGGTGCCGCGATCTCGCCACCAAAGACACCAACCGGCGCCTGGCGCAACTTGGAGCTTTCAGCAGCGCTGGCGTTCACACCGAGGGCGATCAGCGCCAGGCCGGTAGCAAGTTTGAAATTTGCAAGCCCAGGGGCATTGCGATGCACGGTGTTCTTCATGAGATGTCTCCGATTTTTAGTGGGCAAAAAGCAATGCACAAACATTATTGACACAGTGTTTACCCTGTGTTCCATACATCTCTGTATGGAAGAGTTAATATAGCATCCACATCGAACTATTAAGTCGGGGTTTTCACTAGGTGTTGCATCTGCGACGCGAAGAACTAAAGAGACATAGGAGAGACACGGCATGAAGCCTGCATCCAAGACAAGAAAACGCTCGGAGACACCGCGCCTGAACCGGGAGGACTGGCTCGACGCTGCTTTCAAGGCAGTGGTGGAGGGCGGCTTCGACAAAGCGCGCGTGCTACTGATCGCCGATGCGCTGGGCGTCACGCGCGGCAGTTTCTACTGGCATTTCACCGATCACGCTGAACTGCTCACGGCCCTGTTGGCGCGCTGGAAAAATCGCGAGATGGAAGTGGACCGCGTCTTGAAGTCGCAATCCACCTCCGATGCGCAGGCCGACCTGCTGCGCCTGCTTGATGCAGCGCTGGCGCACGGCGGCGCAGACCTGGAGAACATCCGTTTTGAGTTGGCCTTGCGCGGCCTGGGCCGGCGTGACCCGGTCGTTGCCAAAATGCTGGTTGAGGTCGACGAAATGCGCATGAGCCTGTTTGCGTACAAGTTTGAGCGACTGACGGGCGACTCCACGGCGGCGATCGAACTGGCCGCGCTGTTTTACCTGGCAATTGTCGGCAGCCACCAGGCTTTGAGCCGCCCGGTGAGCCCGCCGCAAGTTAAAAAATTCCTGAAAGACATCATCGCCAACTACCTGATTCATAGACAGACGCCACCGCCCGCCAAAGCCAAGGCCTATTCAAAGGCAAAGTGATCCTTGTCGATCTGCATGACCGAGCGCGTCGGCGCCAGCGCGCTCTTGCGGTGACCATCGGCGCGCGGCAGCAGGCGCTCGAAATAGAACTCCGCTGTCTGCAACTTGGCACGGTAGAAGGCCGCTTCTTCGGCACCTTTGCCACTGGCCAATAAAGCCGCAGCACGTGATGCCTGCAAGGCCCAGAAATAGCCCATCATCAGGTAGCCCGAATACATCAGGTAATCGACGCTGGCCGAGCCCACCAGTTCGCGGTCTTTGACGGCGCGCAGCATGATGCGCGTCGTCAGCACATTCCACTGCAACGCGCGTTTGGCCAGTGTGCGCGCCATCGCGCCGAGCGCTCCGCTGGCGAACAAATGCGGCTTGGCGAGTTGCCACATCTTCGCCGTGAATTCGCGCACGCAGCCACCCCGCGTGCCCAGCAGCACCTTGCGCCCGAGCAGGTCCAGCGCCTGAATGCCGGTGGTGCCTTCGTACAGCGTGGCGATGCGGGCGTCGCGCGCGATCTGTTCCA
>CAITXW010000097.1 GCA_903896425.1 uncultured beta proteobacterium
AGACCGGCCTGATCGACAAGGTGAAGGCGTCAACTTTGACCGAGGCGGATGCACAGGCGCAACTGATTGATTTTCTCAGCCAATATGTTCCAAAGAACGCCTCCCCCATGTGTGGCAACAGCATTGGCCAGGACCGGCGTTTCCTGGTCAACTACATGCCAAAGCTCGAAGCATTCTTCCATTACCGCAATTTGGATGTGAGTACGCTCAAGGAGTTGTCCAAGCGCTGGCGCCCGGAGGTCTATAACTCCTTCAAAAAGCAGCAGCGTCATTCTGCATTGGCCGACGTGCACGAGTCGATTGATGAGCTTGAGCACTATCGAAAGCACTTCCTGAAACTAGAGGCTTAGGTAGAAACCCGAATCTGTGCCATAATCCGCGCCTGTGTTGCAAACAGCAGCGCATATTTGTACATCTCCCTTCATTCACAGGGTCCAGATTGAACTGCAGTAGCTAGTTCTCAAAAAAGGACCCCCCAGCGCTGATTGAACTCTTTTTGAGTCAGAGCAGGTTCCGTTTGATGGTTGATGTTTTTTAACCATTAACGGAGCAGTCGCATACCCTGCGGCGCTCGCGTGTGAGTAAATTCATGACTGACGCTATTCAAGCGACGGGCGATATTTCGCTTGTCGAAAATTTTCCCAATGACGAATTTGACGCGATCCAGAATCCTGGCCAAGCAGTTGAAGAAGTCCCCAATGGCTTTTTGACATTTGGTTTGGCCCCCGAACTGCTGCACGCGGTGAAGGATCTGGGCTTCACGCAACCGACCACGGTGCAACTGAAAACAATTCCTCTGGCCATGCAGGGTGGCAGTGGCGAGGGTGACGCTGCGCGCTTTATTGATTTGATGGTTTCGAGCCAGACCGGCAGCGGCAAGACCGCAGCCTTCTTGCTGCCCGTTTTGCATACCTTGTTGGCGCAGCAGGCGCAGGCAGAGGCGAAAGAACGTGCTGATTTTGACCGTGCTGTGGCCGAGGCCGCAGCAAAGGGGGAGGCCCCCCCCAAGCGGGCGAAACGCAAGAACCCTACAAACCCACGTAATTTTTCCGCAACTGCACCAGGCGCTCTGGTCGTTTGCCCAACGCGCGAACTGGCACAGCAGGTGGCGCACGATGCGATCGATCTGGTGCAACATTGCCGCGGTCTGCGCATTGCCAATATCGTCGGCGGTATGCCGTATCAACTGCAGATTGCCAAATTGCAAAATGCCAATCTTGTGGTGGCGACGCCGGGTCGTTTGCTGGACCTGCAACGTTCGATGCAAATCAAACTTGATCAGGTGCAGTTTTTGGTGGTTGATGAAGCGGATCGGATGTTGGATCTTGGTTTCTCTGATGATTTGGCGGAAATCAACCAATTGACCATCGCTCGCAAGCAAACCATGATGTTCAGCGCCACTTTTGCGCCGCGCATTCAGCAACTCGCTACGCGTGTGATGCGCACTCCGCAACGCTTGCAGATTGATTCACCGCAGGAGAAACACGCCAATATTGAGCAGAAACTGTTCTGGGCTGATAACGCGCAGCACAAGCGTAAATTACTCGATCATTGGTTGCGTGACAGCAGTATTAATCAGGCCATTGTCTTTGCCAGTACCCAGATCGAGTGCGATGGCCTGGCCAATGATCTGCAGCAGGAAGGCTTCTCGGCTGTAGCCTTGCATGGAGCGTTAAGCCAGGGTTTGCGCAACCGCAGACTGATGGCGCTGCGTCAAGGGCAGGTTCAGATTCTGGTGGCAACCGATGTCGCGGCACGTGGTATCGATGTGCCCACCGTTACCCACGTGTTCAATTTCGGTCTGCCGATGAAGGCGGAAGACTATACACACCGCATTGGCCGTACTGGGCGAGCTGGGCGTGACGGTCTTGCCGTCACATTTGCCGAGTTTCGCGATCGACGCAAGATTATGGATATTGAGTTCCACACACATCAACAATTCAAGGCGGCGACGGTACCTGGGTTGGAGCCGCAGCAACGTTTCCCGGACTCGCGTCCGCAGTCAAACTTTGGTGCGCGTGACGGTCGCATGGGCGCTGGTGGCCAACCCTCCCGCGAGCGTAATTTTGGTGGGGGTCGACGTCCAACGGGTTTTGCTCCCAACAAGGGCGGTTTTGGCGACCGGGGTGCTGCGGGTCCGCGTGTTTCAGGGGCTGGCGCTTTCCAGAACAACCGCGATGGCGGTTTTGGTGGGCATGACGATCGCAGCAGTGGCGCAAGGGAGGGTTTCAGTTATGAGCGCAAGGGTGGTTTTAATGACCGTTTTGCTGGTGCCCATAATGACGGAGCGGCACCCCGTGCCGGCTTTGCAGCCCGTAAACCGGCGTTTGGTGCGCCCACGGGGGTGAAATCCGGCAACGGTGGCAAGGTATTTGTGCCACGTGATGCAAAGAAGCGTTCGGTGCGCTGATGGATGTTCCGAGGACTAAGGGTTTTGCCTTATAATCCTCGGCTGAGCAAGAAGATCTCGAGTCATTTTTGCTTGGTCTTTGCAGTATTTCTGCATTGACAATTTCCGGAAATTGTTTTCTTAACTTACTAGGTAATTTTCCAAATGAAAAAATCACTCATTTTGGCTGCTGTCATCGCTGCCGCCGCTCTGGTTGCTTGTGGTAAAAAAGAAGAAGCACCTGCGCCTGCTCCCGCACCTGCACCTGCAGCTGCTGCACCCGCTTCTGCTCCCGCATCAGAGGCTGCCGCTCCTGCTGCTTCGGCTCCTGCCGCTGCTGCTCCGGAAGCTGCTGCCAGTGCTGCGAAGAAGTAATCTCGCTTTTCAACTTTGTTGAAGAAAAAAGTCACCGTAAGGTGGCTTTTTTTTTGCTTGATCAATCAGAAGAGTTCAGACTCCTCCGATCGACCAAACGCTTTTGGTGGGTTTTTGCAAAAATCCTCGCGCCCTTGGGCTGTTACTGGAGGTCATCCGCAATGACTTTGAGTATCCGCTGTGCATTACTTGAGGTCTCTGGCGATCCATCAGCATTCTGTACCGACACGGTTGTTGAAGGCCCTTGCGTAACAAGCGCGACCCGGTATTTCAGTGGTGCCGCATTTGTTTTTAGCGAACCAAAGAGTGAACTCAGGAAACCGGACTCGGTTTTGTCGGCTCCAGGTTCTACATAACGGACAAAGTAGATTCCCTTGCTACGGTCCCGGTCTTCCACCGTGAAACTGGTTCGGTCCAATGACAGACCAACCCGGCGCCAGGCGCGGTCAAAGGACTCATCAATCTGGATCACGGATTTTCCGTCGACCACAGTCATACGCGAACTGCTCTTGCCCGTTGCGGCCGCCATCAAAGTCTTTGATTGCTCCTGTGTTGCCCCCAGCTTGATCAACAGACGATTCAAGAATTCAGCTTCCAGTTCCGGGTCAGCAGCTCGGGATTGCCACGCTGTCGAATCCTTTTGTGAGCTGTTGTAAACCTCAATCATGCCGCGATGAGTAATGAATACTTCAGTACCCCCTTCGGCATTGCGCTCCAGACGGGTGCGAAACTTGTCACGCTCTCCCGTGGAATACAAGGAGTCGAGTACCTTTCCCAGCGCGCTGCGTACAAAGTCTTGTGGCAGTTTGGCCCGGTTTTCGGCCCAGTCTGTTTCCATGATGCCAAGGTTGGCCTGTTCGGTCACCAACACGAAGCCATTTTCCTGCCAGAAGTCGCGCACGGGTCCCCAAAGCTTGTCTGCTGGGCGGTTGATCACCAGCCAGCGCTGGTTGCCGACACGCTCAATTCGCACATCGCCTGCGGAATTGATAGCAGTGGGCACCGCGGCGGTGGTCTTCACAGTTTGGAAACTCGAAGCGGTAACCGGCGCGCCTGGAACCGTGTACCGGCTGCCACCGGATAACTGGGTCAAATCGGGCGGCACATCAAGTGCGGGACCTTTGACGGCGCCTTTGTAGTTGACTTTGTCGTTTTCGAGAACAGTGCTGCATGCAGCCAGGCTCATAGCAAGACTTAGCAGCGCGAGTTTGGAAATTTGATTCACAGAAAGTGTCCCCGTGGGTAGTGAGTAAGGTCGGCTCAAACGGATCAGAGCAGACCGGTGGCGCGCAACGCGCTTTCCAGTGCTGCTTCGTTGGCCTGGGTCAACGGTGTCATGGGCAGGCGCATGGTAGGGCCGCACAACTTCATTCGTGCCACGGCCCATTTCACTGGAATTGGATTGGCTTCAACAAACAGATTCTTGTGCAGCGGCAAAAGTTTGAATTGGATCGCCATGGCCCTTTTTGTGTCCCCAGCGATGGCAGCAATGCACAACTCGTGCATCAGTCGCGGGGCCAGATTGGCCGTGACGCTGACATTGCCATGTCCACCGCACAGCATCAGTGCAACAGCGGTCCCGTCGTCGCCCGAGTAAATGGAAAAGCCCTGGGGTGCTTCCCGAATGAGCCACTGCGCGCGTTCAATGTTACCGGTGGCTTCCTTGATTCCAACGATTCCTTTAACCTGTGCCAAGCGCAGTACGGTGTCATGTGCCATATCTGCAACGCTGCGGCCGGGAACGTTATAAAGAACCATCGGCAGATCAACGGCTTCTGCAATCGCCTTGAAGTGGAGATACTGCCCTTCCTGGGTTGGCTTGTTGTAGTACGGCACCACTTGCAACTGGCAATCGGCTCCGACTGCCTTGGCAAACTTGGCCAGCTCAATTGCCTCTGACGTTGAGTTCGCCCCGCAACCCGCCATGATCGGCACACGCCCTTTTGCCTGCTCGACGGCAACACGAATGATTTCGCAATGTTCCGGAACAGTGACCGTAGGTGACTCCCCCGTCGTACCAACAACGCCTATGCAGTCGGTGCCTTCGGCGATGTGCCAGTCGATCAACTTGCGCAGCGTCGGGTAGTCCACGCTGCCATCTTCGTGCATGGGAGTGACCAGGGCCACGATGCTGCCCCTGATTTGGCGGTTTGATGAAGTCATATCACGGTCAATTAGCGGTAAAAGGACATTTTAGCGAGACTGCCGCATGTCCAGTGCATGATGTTGGGGCACTTGATCCAAGGCGGTCTGGGGATTGATCCGGACGGCAGCTATTCGTTGCACGAAACGGGGAGGGTTTTCTAGAAACCCATCTTCGAAAGCGATGACGTGCAGTTCCTTGAAAGCCTGCAGCAACTCACCCGGCTGCAAGAGAAACTCAGGCCTGGAGGGCTTGCCAACGGTTTCATTTCCTTGGGCAAATGTCTCATAAATGAGCACGCCGCCGAGGGACAGGCTCTGGAGGATGATAGGAAATAGCGGCCGCCACAAATAGTTAGTAACCACAACGGCGTCAAACTGACGGACTTGGCCATTCTCGATCAGGGGCCATGGTTTGCTCTCGACATCTGCCAAAACGGATTGACCGAAAGCGCCAGCCGCCTCAATCGCGGAGACCGATCGATCGAGCCCGGTGACCGAATGACCATTCTGTGCGAACCACTTCATGTGGCGGCCGTAACCGCAGGCCACATCAAGTACTGCGGCGCCGTTTGGCAGCAGGTGCGTCCAGCGCCGGACCCAGTCGGAGGCGGGGCCAGCGTCATGGGTCCGCGTGTTCAGGGCAGCGTCGGGCATGCGCGTTGTGGCTAGAAGCAGGCCCAGATCTGATTGGCCAGGGTGACCAGAAAATCAGGACGCGTGTAGAGTGAAAAAACGGCCAGCAATACGCAAAGCGCGGCAATGTAAACCACGGTCCACTGACGCCGTTTCATTTCCTCATGCTCCCTGAACTGCGGTCTTGCGTTGGATCGACGCTTCCTTGACCGGCAGGTTCACCAGCGCAGCCAGCACACCCAGTGCAATGGCGATGTACCAGACCGTGTCATAGTTTCCGGTGCGGTCGTACAGGTAACCGCCCAACCACACGCCCATGAACGAGCCCATCTGGTGGCTGAAAAAGACGAAGCCACTGAGCATCGACAGATGGGCCACGCCAAAGATCTGCGCCACGGTCGCATTGGTCGCCGGTACAGTCGAGAGCCACAACAGGCCCATGACGCTGGAGAAGACATAGACACTCATTGGTGACAGCGGTACCAGCAGAAACAGGCTGATGGCAATCGACCGTGTGATGTAAATGAAGGCCAGGATGTTCTTTTTTTGCATTCGCTGCCCCAGCACACCGCAGGCGTAGGTGCCAAACACGTTGAACAAGCCGATCAGTGCCAGCGCGTAGCTGGCCACCTGGGGCGACAGGCCTTTGTCGCGCAAATAGCTTGGCATGTGCACGCCAATGAAGACGACTTGAAAGCCGCAAACAAAATAGCCAGCCATCAGCAGTTGAAAGCTCGGATAGCGAAACGCTTCGAGCACCGCCTGCATGATGGTTTGGTCGCGCTGGATGACGGCGCCGCCGATGAAGGCGGGCTCGCGCAAGCCCCAGGCCAGCGGGACCATCATCATGGAGGCCAGCCCCAGAGTGATCAATGCTTGCTGCCAGCCGAAACTGCTAATCAGAAAACCTTCGGTCGGTACCATCAGGAACTGACCGAACGAGCCGGCAGCCGCTGCAACCCCCATGGCCCAGGAGCGTTTGTCGGCGCTGATGTTGCGACCAATAACCCCATAAATGACGGTATAGGTTGTGCCGGCCTGCGCTATGCCGATGAGGATGCCGGCCGAAGCGGCAAACAGCAGCGGGGTGGTAGCAGATGCCATGCCAAACAGTCCGAGCGCATACACGACCGCGCCACCGACGATGACCTTGAAGGCGCCCAGCCGGTCTGCCACCATACCGGCAAAAATGCCGGCGACACCCCAGGCTAGATTCTGGATGGCGATGGCAAAGGCAAAGGTTTCGCGGCCCCAGCCCCGGCTTTGTGTGACGGGCTGTAGCCACAGGCCAAAGCCGTGCCGCACGCCCATGGAAAGCATCAAAATGATTGCGCCACACAGCAGAATCTGTGTCATGGAGAGTCGATGGCTTGAATTTGGCATGTGGCAGATTGGAATGATGGTTGGCATTGTCTGACACTTCGGGGCTGTGCTGGGCGAGTAAACCGCTTGGCCTTCAGGGGTGACTGGTTTTGGGGTGAGAATAGCCGTCCCCCATCAGCACTCTTCATGTCCATGAAAATCGAAAAAAACACCGCCGTCACCCTGCGCTACAAGATCAGCGACCGCTTGGGCAAGATATTGGAACAAAGCGATGAGCCGATGGTCTATTTGCATGGCGGCTATGGCAACACCTTTGCCAAGATTGAAGCAGCGTTGGAAGGGCAGGAGAGCGGTTACCGAACCACGCTAGAACTGCCGCCGCAGGATGCCTACGGACTGCGCGGCGAAGGCTTGCTGCAGACCATTCCCAAAACCGATTTTCCGCCGGGCGTCAAGGTTGGCGGTCAGTTGCGCGGCCAGGATGAGAACGGTCAGGCCCAGGTCTTTACCGTCCTGAAGGTCAAGGGCGACACGGTGTTTCTGGACGGCAACCATCCGTTTGCCGGCATGACCCTGCGCTTCAGCGTTGAGGTAACCGAGGTTCGTCTGGCCAGCGAAGAGGAAGTGGCGCACGGCCATGTGCACGGCGCGCACGGCCACCAGCACTGAGTTGCTATTCCCCGCTTGCAGGCGCAGCTCAGACTTTCTTGAGGAAGCAGGCTTTGAGCATAAAACTGCCGGCGTCCATCTTGCAATCGACTTCGTGGTCGCCGCCCACCAGGCGGATGCTCTTGACCTTGGTGCCCATCTTGAGCACGGTCGACGAACCTTTGACCTTCAGGTCCTTGATCAGCACCACGGCGTCGCCGTCGGCAAGCATTTGACCGTTGGCGTCCTTGACGCTGGCGGTCGCATCCTCATCGACTACCAGTGCCTCGCTGATGGGCCATTCATGGCCGCAGTCCGGGCAGATGTAGTTGCTGTCGTCAGGATAAGTGTTCTCCAACGTGCACTGGGGACAGGCCGGGGGTGTTTGTGACATTTTTGACTTTGGTTACGGGTGTGGAATGGTGCTCGGCTTCAGAGCGCTTATGGCGTGGCTGACGTGCGCTTGCAGCCGCCGCTGCAGCGCTCAATGCCGCTCAGATCGCGCCTTGATTGGACGCATCCCAAACCGGCTTCCTGTAGTAACAAGCGCACGGCAACAGCCTGGTCGTGACCGTGCTCGAGCAACAGCCAGCCGCCATCTTTCAAGTGGGCTGGTGCTTGCCTGATGATGTGGCGTAAGTCGTCTAGTCCGTCGATACCGGCACTCAGTGCCTGCAAAGGCTCATGGGTCAGGTCGGCCAGATGCGGATCCTGTGCCGCAACGTAAGGCGGGTTGGAGACGATGAGTCGATAACGATGGTTGACGCTGGTAAGCCAGTCTCCGTGCTGAAAATCAATTGCCAGGTGCAGGCGTGCCGCGTTGGAACGGGCTACCGTCAGTGCTTCCTCGCTGAAGTCGATAGCGTTCACCGACAGGTCCGGTCGACTGGCCTTGAGTGCCAGCGCGATGGCGCCGCTGCCAGTGCCGAGGTCCAGTACGCTGGCCGCCGGTGTGTCGGCGAGCACGGCCAGTGCCCACTCGACCAGCGTCTCGGTATCGGGGCGCGGCACCAGCACGCGTACGTCCACCTGCAAGTCGAGTCCAAAAAATTCCTTGTGCCCGCTGATGTAGGCCAAGGGCTCGCCATTGAGGCGGCGTTGCACACAGTCGTTAAACGCCGATTGCGAGGGTTCTGATAGCACGTCGGTATCGTGGGCCAGCAGCCAGGCCCGGTCATGCACAGATCGCCCCAGCACGTGCAAGAGCAGCATCTGGGTGTCGAGCCGCTCCAGGCCTGCCGTTTGCGCTTTCTGCATTGCCTGCGACAGTGTCAACATGGGATGTTCACGCGCCGGCGCCGAGTTCCAGCGCTGCCAGTTGCTCTGCCGCTTCGTAGGC
>CAITXW010000098.1 GCA_903896425.1 uncultured beta proteobacterium
ATTGTCTCGGGCGCCGCAGCGATCGGGGCCTAGGCCCAGCACGCATCGGCAGCAAGCAAGATTCAAATTTATTGGAGCAAAGCCAAATGGCCCAAGAAACTACACAAGCGAACACAGGCGTTCAGGGAAAAATTGTCCAATGCATCGGGGCCGTGGTGGACGTGGAATTTCCACGTGACCGCATGCCCAGGATTTATGACGCCCTCAAGCTGGCAGGCACGGCACTGACGCTCGAAGTTCAGCAGCAACTCGGCGACGGCATCGTGCGCACCATTGCGCTGGGCTCCAGCGACGGTCTGCGTCGTGGCCTGATGGTTGAAAACACCGGGCATCCGATCATGGTGCCAGTGGGCAAGGCCACACTGGGTCGCATCATGGACGTGCTGGGCACGCCAATTGATGAGCGCGGTCCGGTCAACTCCGAACTGCACGCCTCCATCCACCGCAAAGCGCCGTCCTACGACGAACTGAGCCCGTCGCAGGAATTGCTCGAAACCGGCATCAAGGTGATTGACCTGGTATGCCCGTTTGCCAAGGGCGGCAAGGTCGGCCTGTTCGGCGGCGCCGGCGTCGGCAAGACCGTCAACATGATGGAACTCATCAACAACATCGCCAAGGCCCACTCCGGTCTGTCGGTGTTTGCTGGTGTTGGCGAGCGCACCCGCGAAGGCAATGACTTCTACCACGAGATGGCCGACTCTGGCGTTGTGAACCTGGAGAACCTGGGTGAGTCCAAGGTGTCCATGGTTTACGGCCAGATGAACGAGCCCCCAGGCAATCGTCTGCGCGTGGCGCTGACCGGCCTGACCATTGCCGAGTCGTTCCGCGACGAAGGCAAGGACGTGCTGTTCTTCGTTGACAACATCTACCGTTTCACGCTGGCCGGTACCGAAGTGTCCGCGCTGCTGGGTCGTATGCCTTCCGCCGTGGGCTACCAGCCAACGCTGGCTGAAGAAATGGGCCGCTTGCAAGAGCGCATCACCTCGACCAAGGTTGGTTCCATTACATCGATTCAGGCCGTTTACGTGCCGGCCGATGACTTGACCGATCCGTCACCCGCCACCACCTTTGCCCACCTGGACTCCACCGTGGTGCTGAGTCGTGACATCGCCTCGCTGGGTCTTTACCCGGCGGTCGATCCGCTGGACTCCACCAGCCGCCAGCTTGACCCGCTGGTCGTCGGTGAAGACCACTACAACACGGCGCGCGCCGTGCAAGGCACGCTGCAGCGCTACAAGGAACTGCGCGACATCATCGCCATTCTGGGCATGGATGAGTTGGCCCCTGAAGACAAGCAGGCCGTGGCCCGCGCCCGCAAGATTCAGCGTTTCCTGTCGCAGCCCTTCCACGTGGCTGAAGTGTTCACCGGCTCGCCCGGCAAGTTCGTATGCCTGGCCGAAACGATTCGCGGCTTCAAGATGATTGTGGCCGGCGAGTGTGATCACCTGCCGGAACAGGCCTTCTACATGGTTGGCACGATCGACGAAGCGTTCGAACAAGCCAACAAAATCTAAGGCAGGGTTCCCATGAACACCATCCATGTCGATGTGGTCAGCGCCGAAGAGTCCATCTTCTCGGGTGAAGCGCGTTTTG
>CAITXW010000099.1 GCA_903896425.1 uncultured beta proteobacterium
GTTTGCGAATCGGTACAAACTCGCTGCGGAAAATTCGTTTGGCTTGGTACATTGGCAACATCATACGGAGACACATCGTGCAAGTCAGTCAAGAACGGGACAAGTTCCAGCCGGTAGCGCCGGATAACTATTCGCAACTGCATGGCAGTTTTCGGTGGCAGGTGCCGGCGCAATTCAATATGGCCGAGGTTTGCTGCGCACGATGGGCCGCGCGGCCCGACGCCGCCAGCCGCATTGCGATCCAGGCGCTCGATGCGCAAGGCGTGAGCCGCAGCCACAGTTATCTGGATTTGCAGCAACAGGCGGGACGTCTGGCGCAGGTGCTGGCGGGATTGGGTGTGCAACGTGGCGACCGTGTCGCCATCGTGATGCCGCAGCGCTTCGAGACTGCTGTTGCCTACATCGCCATCCTGCAAATGGGCGCGGTCGCCATGCCGCTGTCGATGCTGTTCGGGCCCGAAGCGCTGGAGTTTCGCTTGCAGGACAGCGACACCGCAGTTGCCATTTGCGACGAGAGCTCGATTGCCAATGTGCTGTCAATCCGCACGACTTGCCCGAAGCTGCGCCATGTGCTCGGTGTTGATGGTGCCGCCGCGCAGGCTGATCTGGACTATGCCGACGCACTGGCGCAGGTGACGCTGCCACTGCCGCCGGTGCTGACGAAGGCAGAAGACCCGGCCGTGCTGATCTACACCAGCGGCACCACCGGCAACCCGAAAGGCGCGCTGATTCCGCACCGCGCCTTGATTGGCAATCTGACAGGTTTTGTCTGCAGCCAGAACTGGTTCGGCTTTGATGGCCGCGACAACGCCGAATCGCAGGCTGTGTTCTGGTCACCCGCCGACTGGGCCTGGACCGGTGGCCTGATGGACGCCTTGCTGCCGACGCTTTATTTCGGTCGCCCCATCGTGGGCTTCAGCGGCCGCTTCAGCCCGCAAGCGGCGCTGGAGTTGATGCAGCGCTTTGGCGTGACGCACACCTTTTTGTTTCCGACCGCGCTCAAGGCGATGATGAAAGCCTATCCGGGTGCCGCCAGCGCGACGGTGCGTCAACAGTTCGGGCTCAAGCTGCAAGCGATCATGAGCGCGGGCGAGGCGGTTGGCGACGCTGTCTTTGACTACTGCCAGCGCCAGTTGGGTGTGACGGTGAATGAAATGTTTGGGCAGACGGAAATCAACTACATCGTAGGCAATTGTGCTGTCCAGTGGCCCGCCAGGGCCGGCAGCATGGGCAAGGGCTATCCGGGGCACCGTGTCGCCGTCATCGACGACGACGGCCAGGAATGTGCGGTCGGTGTGGTGGGCGACGTGGCGCTGAATCGCTTTGACGTGCATGGCGATCCCGATCCGATTTTCTTTCTGGGCTACTGGAAAAACGAGGCGGCCACGCTGGGCAAGTTCACCGGCGATTGGTGCCGCACCGGCGATCTGGCCACGCGCGACGCCGAGGGTTATCTCTGGTACCAGGGCCGCTCCGATGACGTGTTCAAGGCAGCGGGCTACCGCATCGGCCCGGGCGAGATCGAGAACTGCCTGGTCAAACACACGGCGGTGGCCAATGCAGCGGTGGTGCCAAAGCCGGACAGCGAGCGCGGCGCCGTGGTCAAGGCCTATGTCGTACTGGCACCTGACTTTGTCGCGGCCCATGATTACCGTATCGGCGCAGACCCCACGTTCGAGGCGAAACTGGTGGCGCAGTTGCAAGCCCATGTCAGGGGCAAACTGGCACCGTATGAGTACCCGAAAGAGATTGAGTTTGTCGAGGCGCTGCCCATGACCACCACCGGCAAGGTGCAGCGTCGCGTGTTGCGCCTGCAGGAACAGGCGCGTTACCGTGCGCGACAGGCGCTGGAGCAGGCCGCACCGTAAACTCGCGGCTTTTCAGGAATTCAGAGCACATCCATGACAATGAACACGATTCGCCTTGGCAGCAGCGAACTGCAGGTGACACCCATCTGCCTGGGCACGATGACCTTTGGCGAGCAGGTTGACGAAGCGACGGCGCACGCCATCCTGGACCGCTCGCTGGAGCGCGGCATTAACTTCATCGACACGGCCGAGATGTACGCCGTGCCGCCGCGTGCGGAGACTTTCAATGCCACAGAAATCATCATCGGAAACTGGCTGGCGAAGAACCCGGCGGCGCGCAGTCAACTGGTGCTGGCAAGCAAGGTGGCGGGGCCGTCGCGTTCCATGCCCTGGATTCGTGGCGGCAGTGGTGACCTGACGGCTTCTGACATCATCGCAGCGTGCGATGGCAGCTTGAAGCGTTTGCAAACCGATGTCATCGACCTGTACCAGATTCACTGGCCGGTGCGCCATGTGCCGGCCTTCGGCATGATGTATTACGACCCCGCCAAGGATACTGAGGGCAGTTCGATTCAGGTGCAACTCGAAGCATTGCAAAAGCTGGTACAGGCCGGCA
>CAITXW010000100.1 GCA_903896425.1 uncultured beta proteobacterium
CGACAAGCGCTCCTATGTGCGCGCCGCCTCAGTGCAGGCCTGCCTGCGCGCCGGCGGCAAGCACAACGATCTGGAGAACGTCGGCTACACGGCGCGCCACCACACCTTCTTCGAGATGCTGGGCAACTGGAGCTTTGGCGACTACTTCAAGCGCGAGTCACTCAAGTGGGGCTGGGAACTGCTGACCGAGGTTTACAAGTTGCCGGCCGACAAGCTGACGGCGACGGTTTACAAGGACGACGACGAAGCCTACGACATCTGGACCAAAGAGATCGGCCTGCCACCCGAGCGCGTTATCCGCATTGGCGACAACAAGGGCAAGAAGTACGCCTCTGACAATTTCTGGATGATGGCTGACACGGGGCCCTGCGGTCCGTGCTCGGAAATCTTTTACGACCACGGTCCCCACATTCCCGGTGGCCCGCCCGGCAGCCCGGGTGAGGACGGCGACCGTTTCATCGAAATCTGGAACCACGTGTTCATGCAGTTCGACATGCAGGCCGATGGCAGCCTGGTCAATCTGCCCGCGCCCTGCGTCGATACCGGCATGGGCCTGGAGCGTCTGGCCGCCATCCTGCAGCACGTGCACAGCAACTACGAGATCGACATCTTTGATGCGCTGATCAAGGCCGCAGCACGCGAGACCGGTTGCGCCGATCTGGACAACAAGAGCCTGCGCGTGATTGCCGATCACATCCGCGCCACCGCTTTCCTGGTCAGCGACGGCGTTGTGCCCTCGAACGAAGGGCGCGGCTACGTGCAGCGCCGCATCGTGCGCCGCGCCATCCGCCACGGCTACAAACTGGGCAAGCAGACACCGTTCTTCCACAAGCTGGTGCCCGATCTGGTCAAGCTCATGGGCGACGCTTATCCGAAGCTCAAGTCGGATGAGAAGCGCATCATCGAGGTGCTCAAGGCGGAAGAAGAACGTTTCTTCGAGACGCTGGAAAACGGCATGCAGATTCTGGACGCTGCGCTGGAGGGCGGCGTCAAGGTGCTGCCGGGCGATGTGGCTTTCAAACTGCACGACACCTTTGGTTTTCCGCTTGATCTGTCAGCCGACGTCTGCCGCGAGCGCGATCTTTCGGTTGACGAAGACGGCTTTCACGCCGCCATGGAAAAGCAGAAGGCGCAGGGGCGCGCTGCCGGCAAGTTCCGCATGGAAAAGGCGCTTGACTACAGCGGCGAAGGCAATGATTTCGTTGGCTACGAACGCCTGACACAGGACGCCAAAGTGGTCGCGCTCTATGCCGGTGCAACACCGGTTGCTGAACTCAAAGCTGGCGAGGCCGGTGTTGTGGTGCTGGATGCCACGCCGTTCTACAGCGAGAGCGGCGGCCAGGTCGGCGACGCCGGCGCCATCTTCTGCGACGGCGCGCTGTTCGAAGTGCAGGACACGCAGAAAATCAAGGCTGATGTCTTTGGTCACCACGGCATGCTGGCCAGCGGTGCGCTCAAAGTGGGCGACGCGGTGACGGCCCATGTTGACGCCGCATTGCGCGCCGCAACCCAGCGCAACCACAGCGTGACGCATTTGATGCACAAGGCTTTGCGCGAGGTGCTCGGTTCGCACGTGCAACAAAAAGGCAGTCTGGTCAACGCCGAGCGCACGCGCTTCGACTTTGCGCACAACGCGCCGGTGACCGACGCCGAGATCCGCGAGATCGAGATCCGCGTCAACACCGAGATTCTGACCAACGCAGCAACCCAGGCGCGCGTGATGGACATCGAATCGGCGCAGCAGACCGGCGCCATGATGCTGTTTGGCGAGAAGTACGGCGAGTCGGTGCGCGTGATCGACATCGGCGAGAGCCGCGAACTCTGTGGCGGCACGCACGTGCAGCGCAGTGGTGATATCGGGCTGTTCAAGATCGTGACCGAAGGCGGTGTTGCCTCCGGTGTGCGCCGCATCGAAGCCGTGACGGGCCAGAACGCGCTGCGCTACCTGCAGGACATGGAAGACACGGTGACGCAAGCGGCTGGCATGCTCAAGGCGCCGGTGGTGGAGCTCAATGAGCGCATCGGCAGCGTGCTGGAGCACATGAAAGCGCTGGAGAAGGAAATCACCGCGCTCAAGGGCAAGCTGGCATCGAGCCAGGGCGACGAGTTGTTGACACAGGCCGTCGTGGTCAATGGTGTCAAGGTGCTGGCGGCGCGTCTCGAAGGGGCCGACAGCAAGACCCTGCGTGAGAGCATGGACAAGCTCAAGGACAAACTCAAGACGGCCGTCATCGTGATCGCGAGCGTCGATGGCGACAAGGTGCAGATCGCCGCTGGTGTCACCCCCGACACCGTGGGCAAGGTCAAGGCCGGTGAGCTGGTCAACTTCGTTGCGCAGCAGCTCGGTGGCAAAGGGGGCGGCAAGCCTGACATGGCGATGGCCGGCGGTACCGAACCGGCCAAGCTTGGCGCTGCGCTGGACAGCGTGCTGGCCTGGGTTTCAGCAAAGCTCTGAGACAGGGGGCGTCTTAGACGGCCTTTTTTTGCAGTCCCTTGATGTTGACGCTGACGCCGCCCGCAGGGGCTGGTTTGGCACGTGTCACATCGGCCAGTGTCACCTTGTCGAGTTCGGCCAGATAACTTTGCAAGGCACTGCCGAACACCGCCTTGAGCTGGCAGTTCGGGGTCAGGGTGCAGGTGTCATGCGCCTTGTCGAAGCACTCGACGAGGCGGAAGTCGGTCTCGGTTTGTCGCACCACATCGCCAATACGAATCTCGTCAGCCGGTTTGAGCAGACGCAGGCCGCCGCCGCGCCCGCGCGTGGTTTGCAGCAAGCCTTGGCGCGCCAGATCGTTGACGATCTTCATCAGATGATTCTTCGAGACCGCGTGGCTGTCGGCCAGTTCCGCAATCGTGACCGAGCGTTCGGGATGCAGGGCGCAGAACATCAGAACCCGCAGGGTGTAGTCGGTGTAGTCGGTCAGTCTCATGCTTGTCAATCAGGTTTTCGCTGAGTCGATTTTATGCCCGATTGAATTTTACATGTATGTAAAATGCATTTATTAATTTGAAACCATCCTGTCGTACCTGCCGCCACCATGACCAACGAATCCCTGCCCATCTTCAAGCCCGCGCCGGTCGCTGTGCCAGCCCTGCAGGGTCTGCCTGTGCTGCGCCTGGGTTTTCGGCCGTTCTACATCGCCGGAACGCTGTTTGCGGCACTGGCGCTGCCGCTCTGGCTTGCCATGTTTCTCGGTCAGCTGGCGTGGACACCGAACGCGCCGCCGCTGCTCTGGCATGCGCATGAAATGCTGTTCGGTTTTGCCGTGGCCATCATCGTGGGCTTTCTGCTAACGGCGGCCAAAGCCTGGACCGGCTTGCAGACCGCGCGCGGTCCGGTGCTAGCGGCACTGCTGCTGCTTTGGCTGGCAGCGCGCATCGCTGCGCTGGTCGGGCCCTATTTTCTTTATGCGGTGCTGGACCTCGCGCTGTTGCCATTGGTGGCCTTGATTTTGGTGCGCGTTCTGCTCAAGGCGCGCAATTACCGCAACCTGCCGCTGGCACTGCTGCTGGCTTTGCTGGCGGCTGCCAATCTGCTGTTTCACCTGGCGCTGATGGGCATGCTGGCGCTGTCCGCAATGACACCGTTGTATGCCGCGCTGGCCCTGATTGTGATGATCGAGGGTGTGATGGGCGGGCGTGTCATTCCGGCCTTCACCATGGCGGTGACGCCGGGCTTGAAGTTGGTGGTTCTTCCGGCGCTGGAGCGGCTCACACTGGGCGCCACCGCACTGGGTCTGCTGCTGTGGTTGCTGGCGGCGCCGGCGCTGCCGACGGCTGTCGTGTTGCTGTTGGCCAGTGCCTTGCAGTGGCGGCGCCTGCTGGGTTGGCGCTCCGGTGTGACGCGCCAGCGCCCGATCCTGTGGATACTGCACGCCGCTTATGCCTGGATTCCGGTCGCCCTGGCGCTGCTGGCGCTGGCCCAGTTCGGGCTGGTGAGCAACTCTGCTGGCGTGCACGCGTTGGCTGTGGGCGCGACGGGCGGTCTCATCATCGGCATGGTGACGCGTACCGCGCGTGGCCACACCGGGCGGCCCTTGCAGGTAGCAAGGCCCGAGGTGCTAGCCTATGCTTTGGTGATGACTGCGGTCTTGCTGCGCGTTGTGCTGCCGCTGTTGGCGCCGTCCCTTTATGTCGTTGCGCTGCTCGCAGCCAGTGTGGCTTGGAGTGCGGCGTTTTTGATTTACCTCTGGATCTACACGCCCTGGTTGCTGCGCACGCGGCTTGATGGCAAGGATGGTTGAGCGCTGAAGTGTGTCAAACCCGTATTGCGCTGCATACGGGCTACGTCGCAGCAGGCGCGAGTTTAAGCTTGCGCTGGCTCTCGAAGAGCCTTGGCTTACCCGTTACCGGGTCAGTAAATTCAATCGAGCGCGCCAGCAGTTGCAGCGGTTGCGCGTAATCGAGTTGGCCTTCGGGTGTGAGCGTCGGGTACAGGCCGTCGCCCACAATCGGCACGCCGAGTGCCGCCATGTGCACGCGCAACTGGTGCCGCTTGCCGGTAACCGGGTGCAGCCGGTAGTGCGCCAGTGCACCGTGTTGTGCAATCAGTTCGATCTGCGTGATGGCGTTGGGCACACCGCTGGCTTCGTGCTGCAGCATGAAGTGACCGGCCTCGACGATCCGGCTCTCACGCGTGAGCGGTAGCGCCAGTTCGGCGCGCCAGGGCGCGATCGCTTCGTAGCATTTGTTGACCTGGCGCTGGCTGAACAGCGCGCTGTAGGCGGCGCGGTCCTGCGGCTGCACCGAAAACAGCACCAGGCCGGCGGTGTCGCGGTCGATGCGGTGGATCGGCACCAGATCGGGCAGGCTGAGTTTGTTTTTAAGGCGCAGCAGCAGGGTTTCGCGCAGGTAGTTTCCCGATGGCACGACCGGCAAAAAATGCGGCTTGTCGGCGACCACCAGATGCGCGTCCTGGTACAGCACGACTTCGTCAAACGGGATGCGGGGTTCGGCTGGTACGGCGCGGTAGTAGTAGACACGCAGATGGCCCCGGTAAGGGCGCTGCGCTGTGACGGTTACGCCATGCTCATCGACCACCAGACCCTGCGCCATGCGCTCGTGCCAGGTCTCGCGTGCAATGGCTGGAAAACGCTCGGCAAAAAAATCCAGCATGGTCGGCCAGGACCCGGCGGGCAGCCCGACGCAACTCGGACCCACGCCGTCATGTTCGGTGGCTTTATAGCCTTTCAAACACCAGGTCCCAGACGCCATGGCCGAGTTTGATGCCGCGGTTCTCGAACTTGGTCAGCGGGCGATACGCCGGCTTGGGCGCATAGCCCGCGAGTTCGGGATGCGTGGCCCGCGCCGGATTGCGCAGCAGTGGCTCGGCGCTCAGCACTTCGAGCATCTGCTCGGCGTAGGGTTGCCAGTCGGTCGCGCAATGCAGGTAGGCACCGCTCATGAGCCGAGCAGCGAGCTTGGCCACGAGGCCGCTTTGCAGCAAGCGGCGCTTGTTGTGGCGCTTCTTGTGCCAGGGGTCGGGGAAGAAGATGTGCACGCCGTCCAGGCTTTGCAGTGGCAGCATCTGGTCGATCACTTCAACCGCGTCGTGCGCGATGATCCGGATGTTGCGCAGCTTCTGCTCATCGATGCGCTTGAGCAGCGCACCGACGCCGGGCGCGTGGACTTCGCAGCACAGGAAATTCTTTTCGGGCAGCAGGGCGGCGATATGTGCCGTGGCCTCGCCCATGCCAAAGCCGATTTCCAGAATGACGGGGCGTGTCGTGGCGTCCGCTGCGCTGGCGAAGGCGGCGTCAAAGTCAAGTGCCTGCGTCTGGTAGGGCAGCAGAAACTGCGGCCCGATGTCGGCCACCGCCTTGGCCTGGCCGGTGGTGGTTCGACCGGCGCGGCGGACATAACTTTTGATGGCTTTGGGGAAGGCAACGCCTTCGGGCGCAGCACTGCGTTGCGGGTTTGGATGGGTATCGTTCACGCGGTGGATTGTAGAGACGCCCAGGCCACAACCCAGGCTTGCAGGGCTTCTGGCACGCCGCTGCTTTGCGCCGGCAAGCCCAGCACAGCGGCAGCGCTGTTGAGTGCTGCCAGCGGATCGGCGGTGTCGATGGCTTGCGCGCCGTTCTGCTTGGACAGCTTTTCGCCGTTGGCGCCGAGCAGCAAGGGCGTGTGCAGGTAGCGCGGCGTTGCTAGCCCGAGGGCGCGTTGCAGCAGGATCTGGCGCGCTGTGTTGTCGGCCAGATCTTGGCCGCGCACCACGTCGCTGATGCCCTGCGCCGCATCGTCCACCACCACCGCGAGCTGGTAGCTGAAGCAGCCATCGGCGCGCTTGAGAACGAAGTCGCCGACGGCGTCTGCCACATCCTGTTGTTGCGGCCCGAGGCGGCGATCGTGCCAGTGGATCAGGGCCGGGTTCAGATCGGTGCGCAGGCGCCAGGCCGACGCAGTCTCTGCGCTGTCGTCGTGTTGTGTGGACGTGGCGCGGCAGGTGCCAGGGTAGATCAACTCGGTATTGCGCGCCAGCGGTTGGCCGCGCCGGATCATTTCACGTTCGATGTCGCGCCGGCTGCAGCGGCAGGGGTAGGCCAGGCCTTGCGCGATCAGGCGCTCCAGTGCCTGCTGGTAGCGCGCGCTGCGTTGCGACTGCCACAGCGGCGCGGCGTCGGCGTGCAGGCCGCAATCCTGCAATTGCGCGACGATGATTTGATCGACGCCGGGAATGCAGCGCGGCGTATCGACGTCTTCGATGCGCACCAGCCACTGACCGCCATGGGCGCGGGCGTCAAGCCAGCTCGCCAGCGCCGCTACCAGCGAGCCTGCGTGCAGCGGCCCGGTCGGGGAGGGTGCAAATCTTCCGACGTAATTCATGTCGTCACTACGAGGAGCGAAGCCACGTGGCAGTGGTCACCCCGTATTGCGCTACGCTCCATACGGGCTACGCGTCTAGGTATCACAGCGTGTAGCCCGTATGAAGCCGGAGGCGTAATACGGGGACGCCATGCGCGCCGGCTTGCGCATCATGGAGTCCACACAGCCGTCTGCATATTCGCCTCATCCCGGCGCGATCACCTGTTACGCCACGCTGAGTGCCAGTTCCAGTCCCGAGATAAAGGCTTCCTCGACGCGCTGGCCCAGGCACCAGTCGCCGCAGACGCCGACGCCGGACTTTGCGTCCCACAGGTGCGACTTGCCCATTGGTACGCTGGTCTGGGCATAGCGCCAGCGCCGGCTGTCGACATGGCTGGGTGCGGCGTGGATGCCGGTGACTTCGGAGAAGGCTTTGAGCAGTTTGGCCTGCACGCGTTGGGCATCGTCTTCCAGGTGTTCCTGCGACCAGGCCGCGCTGGCCTGCACGGTCCATCGCTCAACCGCGCCACGTCCGGGTTTGCTTGATTCACGCGCCAGCCAGGCGATCCGATGGTGCGTGCTGCGCGCCGCGTTCCACTGCGGCCCCAGGGCCGACAGGCCCGGTTGCATGGCTTGTGGAAAGGCCAGCATCAAAGTCCAGCACGGTGCCATCTGCACGCGGTCGATTTGCTGCGCCAGACCGTCCGCCTTTTGCGCACTGTTGAGCAGCAGCCGTGCCGGTTCGGCGGGAATGGCCAACAGCACGGCATCAAAACCTGAATAAACATGCTGGGAGCCGCCAGGCCCGATGCCGCGCAACTGCCATTGCTGGGGCTTGAGGGCGTCGCGTTCCAGATGGCTGATGCGGGTTTGCAACTCAAGGCGGCCCTGCGCCTGCAGTGGCGCGGCCCAACGCTGCAGCAGGGCGTTCATGCCGGGCGTTGGCACCCAGTGCGCCTCGGGGTTGGGTGTCTTGGCGTCGGCGATCTGGCCGTGTTCGTCGAGCACGTGCACGGTGCTCGCACTCCAGCGTTTGCACAGGCCGGGCACGGTTTGCAGGGCACGCGCGAAGCGTGGGTCGCGCACCGTGAAGTACTGAACGCCGTGGTCGAAGCCGCCAAACGGGCTGCTGCGCGTGGCCATGCGTCCGCCCAAGGCTGCGCCTTTTTCAAATACTGTGACTTGATGTCCCGCTTGTACCAGCGTGCGGGCGCAGGCGATTCCCGCCATGCCAGCCCCGATCACCGCGATATTTTTGCTTTTGAATGGGCTCATGACGGTCTTTCTATTGGATGTTGTATGTCTTGCACTTTACACGCCTCGGTGGCGCTCCAGCAAAGCGGCGCGCGTGGTCGGGCTTTCAAGCTGGGTCAGCCACCATTTCAGTGCGCGCCCCGGGC
>CAITXW010000101.1 GCA_903896425.1 uncultured beta proteobacterium
AGTCAGGGAGGAATTACCAAGAAAGGAAGTCCGAATCAGCCGGGCCAAAGAGTTGATAATTTAGCCGTCCTGCCTGGGGCAGTTTGGGTGGCCATAAGTGGAGCAGTTTGGGGTGGCCATCGGGGCCTTCGCCAACCAATTGAAGTCTGAAATCGCACGTATTTCCAAAAAAGAAGTCCGCGCCGAGACATCGACACTCAAGAAAACCTCTGCTCAATACAGATCTGAAATCGCATCCCTAAAGCGGCGTCTAGCTGCACTTGAATCCATTGTTGGCAAGCTGACCAAGCAGACCAAGAAAGAGGTCAAAGCCGTCGAGCCAGAAAACAAAGAAGACCTGCGGTTTCGGGTTTCAGGATTTGCTAATTTGCGCAAAAAACTCGGCATAACGGCCGGCGAGATGGGTGTCCTGCTGGGTGTCAGCGATCAATCGGTGTACAAATGGGAACAAGGCAAAGCCAAGCCCAGAGCAAGCCAGCTCAATGCAATCGCTGCTGTCAGGAAGCTCGGAAAACGTGAAGTGGCAGCGCGATTGGCTCAGTAAGATTTAGGCGCGATCGCGCCAACGTCCTCAACAGTCATCGCTGCCTCAATCTCGGCCCGCAGCAACCGCGCTCTCTCATGACACGCATTCACATGCTGCCCCAGCGCCACACCCGCCGCGATCATGTCGGCAGCCTTCAAAGTGCGCACCGAGTTATCCGCCAGCGTCCAGCCGATTGAGAACGCCGGGTTCGTCTGTGCCAGCGTCACTGCCCCGGTAATCCGGGCTTGGCTGATGGGATCTGAATCAAAGGTCGAGCCATCCCAGGTAAAACCACCGTACTCAGCAGCAGCCCTGGCCTGCTTGACCTTGGCCCACATTGCCGCTTTGACTTCGTTCAACGGTTTGGCAATCGGGGCCAGCCACACCAAATCCAACGGACACCAGACATGTTCTGGCGAAGGCATCTCTGGGCCGAGGCCTGTCCAACCAGGATGGGACATCACAGCCGCATCAGCTTGGTCGTAATACTCAGGCGACCAGTTCGGGTAGCGCACCACCAGTTCTGTTTTCTGATGCGGCTGGGCTTGTGCTTGGTGTTCTGACACCCAAGATCCAACCGTCAGCGTCACGACTCCAGTCGCCAGATCGACGGCTCTGCCGACGATCGCGTGGAAACTCAGAACGGCACCATCGGCGGCAACCAACGGGGTAGCGGTCGTAATCATGACAGGGTGTGTCCTTGCGCCCTGAGTTCTCCCTTGAGGATGTCCATCGCGCTCTTGAGCACAAGGCCGTTAGGGTCGTAAAACTCGACGATCGCCTTGCCATTGCCGCCATTACCGCCAAGTGTGGGTTGATTGCCGTTGTAAATCGTGCTGGTTCCAAACCCGCCACCACCGCCGCAACCGGCCTGAGCATCACCGCCATTTGGGTAATTCAACCCGTCCGCTGCCTGGTAGTGGTACACAGCACCACTTCCGCCCCCGCTGCCTCCGCCAGCTACACCGCTGTAATTTCCGGTTGCGCTCCACGAATCTGCCCGCGGGTTGTAACTCATGATCGGAATGGTCTTGTTCAGAATGCCGCCTGCCACCCCACCGGCAGAACTCAACAGACCGGAAACTGATGTAGCCATACCCGCAGACGGGTAAGCCACGCTGTAAGGGTAATCACACAACGCGCCCCCTGCCCCTCCACTACCTACGGTCAATGTGTAAGTAGCCCCGGGTGCCACAGTGAACACAGCCGTCGCGATGGAACTTGCCCCGCCGCCCCCGCCAGCACCCCCTGATCGACTGGAACCGCCGCCCCCACCGCCACCGCCACCGTTCAATGTCAGGCGCATGGAAGTCATTCCGGCCGGAACAGTCAGTGTGTAGGTTCCAGGGGTTGTGTAGGTGCTGGTGACACCAATCGAGCTTGTAAAGTCAACTGTGCCGGCCGCCAAACGACCGGAGAACGTCC
The DNA here is from genome assembly GCA_903896425.1 of uncultured beta proteobacterium. GTDB lineage: Bacteria > Pseudomonadota > Gammaproteobacteria > Burkholderiales > Burkholderiaceae_C > Rhodoferax. The sequence goes on from CAITXW010000101.1 coordinate 1,952, forward strand.
CTGTGGCGCCAGTGATGTCAGCACCACT
>CAITXW010000102.1 GCA_903896425.1 uncultured beta proteobacterium
GCGCCAGTTCGGCCAGGCCGCTGTCGGTGGCCAGCGTGCGCGCGCCGGCGTGGCGCAGGATGAAAGCAACCTCTTCGGCTTTCAGCATGAAGTTGATCGGCACCAGCACGGCACCCAGACGCGCCAGCGCAAAACGCAGTGCGGCAAAGCCGTGCGAATTGCGCGCCAGCACGGCAACGCGCTCACCCTGCAGCACGCCGATGCGGGCCAGGCCGGCTGCCAGCCTTGTCACCAGCGCGTCGAACTCGGCATAGGTCCATTGCGTCTCGCCACAAATGACAGCGGTTTTGGCGGGCACGCGCAGCGCGGTGCGGCGCAGCACATCGCCCAGGGTCTGGCGGCGAATCATGGGGGTCATTGTTTTCTCGCTCAAAAAGAATAAGTGGAAATTGCACTCTATGTCGGTCGTTGCGCGCTGGCCCTGGCCGTGCGCGCGTTTTCAAGAAAATCATTGAGCAAAGGCGTGTCGTCCAGCGTGCCGAGATCGGTGTGGTGGTACTCGGGATGCCACTGCACCGCCGCTACGTAAGCCGCTCCGGTGTAGCGGATGGCTTCGATCATGCCGTCGTCGGGGCAGCGCGCCTCGACCACAAAGCCTTCGGCCAAATCCTTGATGCCCTGGTGATGAATGCTGTTGATCTTGCAACTGTGTGCGCTGCCCAAAATGGCGTCCATGCGGCTGCTGGGAACAATTTCGACCTGGTGAAAGTTGTGATCAAAACGCTCGCCATCACGGTGCGCCAGGGCTTGAGGCCGTTGGGTGCCAATGTCCTGCAACAAGGTGCCGCCAAAAGCGACGTTGATCAGCTGCAGACCGCGACAAACGCCAAACACCGGCTTGCCGGCGGCGACGAAGGCCTTGATCAGGGCGATTTCGTATTCGTCGCGAATGCGGTCACCATTCCATTGCGCCTGCAGCGCTGTCTCGCCGTAACTGCCGGGCCAGACATCGGCGCCACCATGCAGCACCAGTCCATCAAGCCATTGCGCATAGTCATCCAGATGAAAGCCGCTTGCTGCGGTTTCGCCGGTCGGCGATGGAATCATGACCGGCAACGCACCGCTTGCCAGCAGCCAGTGCGCGGTCGATTGTTCGATGTATTGCAGTGTTTTCTTCGCATAGGCCGCGCGCGCCGGGTCCGGGTGCAGGAAGCAGGCGCTGATGCCGATCTTGAGACGTTGTTCCATCGGGGTATCTCGATAAATTCACTGGCCCGATTGTCGCCGCTCTCTGTCGCGCCCGTCCATGCAACCAGGAGCGGTGCCGCCAGGAGACCAGGCGTCTTGGCTAAAGCGCCGATTTTGTTAGCGCACAGGGTTTGTAGAATTCCACGATATGTCCACGCCGACCTCTGCACCGATACCCATTCACCCATCCCAGCTAGTGATTGGCTTGTATGTCTGGCTTGATCTCGGCTGGATGGAGCACCCGTTTCTGACGAGCCGCATCATGGTGAGCTCGCAAAAGGACATCGACATGATCTGCGCCACCAAGGCGGATGGCCGGCTCTACTACTACCCTGATTTGAGTGAGATCGAGCCGCTGGCCCGCTGCGAGACACCGGTGAAGCTGCCTGTCAAGACCGCTGCTGAAGTGACAGCGGCCGATTTGGCAAAGGCCGCGCTGCTGCAGGAGATGCAGGCGATGGAGCGCGCCAAGAAAGAAAAACTGCGCATACAGCGTGCGGCGCATGCACGTGCCGACAGAAATTGGGAGGTGGCTGCGCGCGCCACACGCGAAGCCCTGCTTAACCTGTCTCGTGCCCCCAAGTCGGCGGGTGCGCAGTTGTACGCGCTGTCCCAGCAAACGGCTGCGTCAATTGTCGCCGGGCAGGAGATACTGCTGCACTTGATGGGTAACAAGAAGGGGCAGGGCCCTCAGTTTCATGCCTTGAACGTGATGTCCCTGGCGATGCTGGTAGGCAAGGTGGCAGGGCTGAGCGAACGCGAACTTTGCGATCTGGCGCTCGGTGCACTGATGCACGACTGCGGCAAGACGCAGATACCGCACGTCATTCTGGAGTCTTCGGCACGCAGAAAATTTGAAGAAGACCTGTATCGCGAGCACGTGCATTTCAGCGTGCTGTTTGCCACCGAGTCCGGGGCTTTCACGCCCGAGGCGCTGGCCGTGATTGCCGACCACCATGAATGTCTTGACGGCTCAGGCTGGCCCAATGGCAAAACAAACTTCAGCCGCGCTGCGCGCATCCTGTCACTGGTGAACCGCTATGACCGCTTGTGTTCGCCCGAAGCTGTCGGCCGTGAGGCGCTGGCGCCCAGTGAAGCACTGGCCTATTTGTTTCAAAACCAGGTCAGCAAATACGGTATTGATCTGCTCAGCATCCTGATCAAGCTTCTGGGCGTGTACCCGCCTGGAACCGTGGTGCAGCTTAGCGACGGTACGCTGGCATTGGTGGTGGCGCCGGGTGTTGGCAGTCTGCAGCCCAGGGTGTTGATTTACAGCCCCGAAACGACCCGTGACGAAGCACCCACGCTCGATCTGGCCGATGAGCCCGGCCTGAAGGTGACCGAGGCGATCCGGCTTTCAAGCCTGGCGCCTTCGGTGCTGGAATGGATGAAGCCGCAGCAACGTTTGTCCTACTTCTGGGCTGAGCGCTAAATTGCCTGCGTCAGTGTGATTGACGCAAAAAAATCCACAACGCATACCTAGGGTTAACCCTAGGACCGTTTATGATGCAGTGCACAAGTTGCTCGCCGGATGGTTGGCGGGGCTTGCGATAACCAGCGGAGTTTCCCCTCATGCGCACGTATTACCTGGTACCGTCACAACCCGATGTCGGCCTTACTTCGGTTTCGCTCGGTCTGCTGCGCGCATTGCAGCGCTGTGGCCTCAAGGTTGCATTTTGCAAACCGATCACCAAGCGCACGGCCGAGACCGAGCCATCGGTGCTGTTTGCGCGCCAGATCTGCCAGATCCACAACACGCCCGATCCCCTGCCGATGAGTCTGGTCACCGAGCTTATGACCACGGGCAAGGGCGATGAACTGCTGGAAGACATTGTCAGCCTGACCATGTCCTGCAACGAAGCGGCCGACGTGCTGGTGGTTGAGGGCATTCATGCCGACGCCAGCCGGGCTTTCATTCCGCGATTGTCGGGCGACATCGCGCGCAGCCTGCAGGCCGATGTGGTGCTGGTGGCCAGCGCTGCCGATGCCGAGGGCGTGGCCCAGACCAAGTACCTGATCGCCCAGGTTCGCATCATCGGGCGCCACGTGGCCGGTGTTATTTTCAACCGCGCGCCAGCCGGTTTCGATAAAGCTGCCGTGGCGGCGCAACTCGACGGCGTGCCGCTCTGGGGTGTGGTTGACAACAACCCGGCTTTGTCGGCGCCGCGCACCATCGACGTGGCGCACCATCTGGGCGCCGAGATCATGATCGAAGGTGAAATCGCGACCCGGCGCGTGCTTGAAACCGTGCTGGCTGCGCGCTCGGCAACCGAAGTCATTGCGCGGCTCAAACCCGGCGCGCTGGTGGTCAGCGCTGGCGACCGCGACGACATCATTCTGGCCACGGCGCTGGCGGCCAGCAATGGCATCGAACTCGCTGGCCTGGTGCTGACGCACAACAGTGTCATCAGCCCGCGCATCCAACGCTTCGCCGCACGCGCCTTCCACAGTGGTTTGCCGGTCTTGCGCACCGACGGTGACAGCTATGAAACCGCCTCGCGCATCAGCCGCCTGCCGCTGGCCGTGCCCGAGGATGATGTGAGCCGCATGGATACCGTCATTGACAGCGTGGCCGACCAGCTCGATAGCGACGTTATCTGCGCCGGGCTGGAAGGAGTGGGCTCCAAGCGCATGTCGCCGCCGGCGTTCCGTTACCAGTTGATCCAGAAAGCGCGCGCGGCCAACAAGCGCATTGTTCTGCCCGAAGGTGAAGAGCCACGCACCATCCGGGCTGCGGTGATTTGCACCGAGAAGCGCATTGCGCGCTGTGTGCTGCTGGGCCGACGCAAACTGATCCAGTCGGTGGCGGATTCGCTCGGAATCGAATTGCCAGTCGGGCTTGAGATCATTGATCCGGCTGAAATAGCGGAGCGTTATGTCACGCCCCTGGTGCACCTGCGCAAGGGCAAGGGCCTGACGACAACCCAGGCCCGCATCGCGCTGGAAGACAGCGTGGTGCTGGGCACCGTGATGCTCGCGCTTGATGAAGTTGACGGCTTGGTCAGCGGCGCCGTACACACCACGGCCAGCACGGTGCGCCCGGCCTTGCAGTTGATTAAGACGGCACCAGGCTCGTCCATCGTCTCGTCCTGCTTTTTCATGCTGATGCCCGAACAGGTGCTGGTCTATGCCGACTGTGCGATCAACCCCGATCCGACGGCGCAGGAGCTGGCCGACATCGCCAAGCAGAGTGCCGACAGCGCGCGGGCCTTCGGCATCGAGCCCAAGGTGGCGATGATCAGCTACAGCACCGGCGAGTCGGGCTCCGGCGACGACGTCACCAAAGTGCGCGCCGCCACTGAACTGGCGAAAGCGCGCTGGCCGGAGCTGGTGCTCGACGGCCCGATGCAGTACGACGCCGCCACCGTGCGTGAAGTCGCGGCGCAAAAGGCGCCCGGCAGCCCGGTCGCCGGGCAGGCCACGGTCTTTATCTTTCCCGACCTCAACACCGGCAACACGACTTACAAGGCGGTGCAGCGATCCGCCAATGTGGTCTCGGTCGGCCCGATGCTGCAGGGCCTGCGCAAGCCGGTCAACGATCTGTCGCGCGGCGCGCTGGTGGACGACATCGTCTTCACCATTGCGTTGACGGCGATCCAGGCGCAGGCGCTGGTCAAACTGTAAGCTTACCCATCAATCAGGGCTATGCTCCTGCACTTTGCGGTACAGCATCATGACAGTCGATACCCCCGAGCCCATCCAGCAAGCCCGCGTATGGAGCGATACGCAGTGGACGGCTCGCGTCATCAAAAACGAAGATGACGATGGCTGGGCGGTTGCGATGCACCTGGCAGGCGAATCGGAGCCGGCCCTGGTCGGGCCCTGGACGATGGGGCGGGACAAGAAAAATCCCAAACCATTGGACAGCACTGCATTCAGCACACTGGTCAAAACGGCCAAAGAGTTCATCCGCCGTTCCGAGCAACAACGCCATGCCGAACTCAACAAGAACGTGACCGTCACGCTGGCGGGCAGCCGCATTCGGGTCGATCTGGTCATCGTGCCAGACGAAGAGGGCGCCAGCGCCACCCTGTCGGCGCAGGATGAATTCGGTGCTGAACTGGCACGCGTTCGCGTGTCACCGGCGTTCCGGTTGAATGTGGATAGCGCGCGGACCTGGATTGCGTCGGGCTATGAGCGGCCCCACTTGGGTACCTGAAGCATGCGCAGCAAAGTCGTGTTGACCGATCCCTACCGGAGCACCCTCAGAACAGTCGCGCAGGTGTCGTGCCGGGCCTGCTTTAGGTAGCGATCTCAATTTCCGGGGGCGATTCCCCTCTAGACTGTAGGGGCTAGCTGTATCGCAGGAGTTTGTTCCATGTCGCGTCGCC
>CAITXW010000103.1 GCA_903896425.1 uncultured beta proteobacterium
CCTGGCAGGGGCCGATAATTAAAGAATCCAAGCCCAGAAGTCAGAGACCTTAAACTTCTGGTTTCAACAAGATCGAGACACCAGGCAGCAACTCACAACTGCACTGTCCTTCAGGCTCATACCTGGATTGGAAAATACTGTGCTGAACAGGTCGTGAACAGGTCGGCTGCGGATTTCGATCACAATTCGTCGCCTGATCCGTCGGTTTTTCCGGGTTCGCCCCGACCGCAGACAAAATCCCGGTGTAATGCTGGGAGTTCTTGAAATGGATGGAAATTCAATGGAATGCACAGTGAGTTGGACCGGCGCCTTGGCGACGCGCTCGGGCATGGGTTTTTTGGCCGAGACCGGCAGTGGCCATGTGCTGGTGATGGACGGTGCGCCGGACGCCGACAAGCCGGAAAACGGCGGCCTCAATCTGGCGCCGCGCCCGCTGGAGACGGTGCTCGCTGGCACAGGAGGCTGCACCGCCTATGACGTGGTGCTGATTTTGAAGCGTGGTCGGCACAAGGTAACGGGCTGCTCGGTCAAGCTCACGGCTGAGCGCGCCGAAGTCGATCCCAAGGTGTTCACCCGCATCAACATGCATTTCACCGTCACAGGGCAGGGCATCCCGGCCGCCGCCGTGGAGCGCGCCATCGCCATGAGCCACGAGAAATACTGTTCGGCCAGCATCATGCTGGGCAAGACGGCGCAAATTTCAACCAGTTTTGAGTTGATCGAAGGCTGCTGATTATTGTCAACGCGCGGATTTTTTTGTCGCTATCGCGCCTGTAGCCCGTATGAAGCCGAAGGCGCAATACGGGGACACCTGTACCGTGCCAGCCCCGTATTGCGCTGCGCTCCATACGGCTACGCGCTGAAGGCGTTCAGATTCGGTGCGCCACTGTGGTCATCACCTTGGCGGCCAGCGTCATCAGGGTTTTGACGGGTGCCGGCAGCACAGCGGCACCGGCCTTTTGCGCGTCCAGCGCGTGGCGTGCCTCGTCGTCCTTCATTTGCGCCACGATGGCGCGCGAGGCGTGGTCGTTGGCGGGCAGCAGGCTCAGGTGGCTCTCCAGGTGCGCTTCAACCTGGTTTTCTGTCTCCACCACAAAGCCGAGACTGATGCCGTCGCCGAGTCGCCCGGCCAGCAGCCCAAGGCCGAAGGCGGCGCCGTACCAGAGCGGGTTGAGCAACGATTTGCGCTGACCCAGTTCGGCCAGACGCTGCTCGGTCCAGGCCAGGTGATCGGTTTCTTCCAGGCTGGCGCGTGTGAAGTGCGCGCGCAAGCCCTCGTTGCGCGTGGCAAAAGCCTGCGCCGTGTAGAGCGCCTGGGCGCAGACCTCGCCCACATGGTTGACGCGCATCAGCGCGCCCGACAGCGCCTTTTCGGCGTCCGACAGTTCAGTTGTCTGGCTGGCCAGTGTCGGGCAAGCCTGGCTGGCATGCGGCGTGGCAAACAGGGTGCGCAGGGCGGCGTCGGCGGTTTTTAGAAGGAGGTCCATCACACAATTTCCGATTTGATAATTAACTTGATCACAGGCCGCGCACGCGCAAGGACGCGAACCATATTTTGTCCTCGGCCAGGCAGGCCGTTGCTTTGCGCTGCTCGGCAGCGTCAATAAAAAGCGTCTCTCGCATTCGATAGTCGATCATTGGCAACGACAAGATACCGGCTTCGATGCCCGCGCGTATCCATTCCCTGTCTTTCGGCTCTGAGCGCGCGTACTTGGATACGGCACAGTCGTTGGGTTCGAGGTATTTGACTTTCACGCCGCAGGCAAGCACCTGACGCACCATCCGGGTCTGCCAGCCCTCTGGCAATGTGGGAAGGTCTGGGCTGACGGCATCAAAGTAGTAGCCGTGTTCTTGGTGGAAGGCGCTGTCTTCGCCGAATGCTTTTGACAACTCCTGCGCCCGGGCCGGGTTTCGTTCGGGGTAAGCATCAATATCCGTTGATTGGGTCATCCGGGGCGGAAGGTCTTCACCACTGATGCCCAGTGCCGACAGGCTTCCGATCACAACGAATTCGTCGAGTCCGCAGCTCCTCTGGATCGCGCTCAGGACGCGGTCGATGTCTTCGATCTTCATGCGGTATTGATTGCAAACGGGGTGTTCTGGCGCAAGGCCTGGCCCCATGCCGCGTCCATCGTCAGCAGGTTGATTGCGATTTGCCCGGGTTCTGCGTTCAGAATCTGCAGCCAGCGCTCGATGTAAACCGGGCTGCAAAGCCGCTTCTCTTTCCAGAGTTGGACCATGCGCAGCGCGTCTTCCTTCAGCGCAATGGCCTCCGCGCCCCCTAGGGCAAATTTCACAGCCAGTTTCAAATGCTTTTCCCTTGAGGCAGCCAATTGGGATTGGTGCGCTACCCGTGCCTGACGGCGCTTGCTCATCTCGGGGCTCTCGGACAGGATGCCAAACTCCACCCCCAGCACCTGTCCTGCCGCCTGGAAACTTGATACCTGCGCATCTTTGCCCTTCTCCAACTGGATCAGGGTCGTTCGGCTGATGCCTGCAGCCGCAGCCAGTGCTTGCTGCGACATTCCTTGTGAAATTCGCAAAGTCTGAAGGGTTCTTCCGATATTTGGCAGCGATGAGCTCATGACCATTATTCTAAACATGTCCGCAATAGTGGTCATTCGGCTGTCTTGCGCACCTGTATCGAATTGTTGCAGCCCTGCAACGGAAAGACCTGCTTTGCCCAAGATTACCGACGTTTCCTTTGCCAAGCCGGTTGGCCTCTGGTTCAATCTGCCTAGCTTCCTACAAAGGAGGTTGGCCCGGAACAAGAGACGACCCAACCGGAGCCCTCTGTTTAACCTTGGAGAATATTTCACATGAAAAAAACCCTCATTGCCCTGGCTGCTCTGGCTGCCACCGGTGCTTTCGCACAATCTTCCGTGACCATCTACGGTGTTGTGGACGCTTCTGTTATGAGCGTTTCCAACGCCAACGCGGCTGGCCAAAGCGTGACTGGCTTGGCTGATAGCTCGATCTCTTCGTCGATCTGGGGCCTGCGCGGCTCTGAAGACCTGGGTGGCGGCCTGTCTGCCAACTTCAAAGTTGAAAGCGACATTCAAGCCAACAACGGTGGCATGAATCAAAACGGTTTGTTCCGTCGCGCCGCCAACGTCGGTGTGGCCGGTGCATTCGGTGGCGTCAACCTCGGCGTTTTCATGAACCCCATCATCGCTACCAACGCAGCTTTGATGCCGGTGGGCGGCAACTCGGTGTCAACACTGACAGCGACCGCCATGGGCTACGCCGACTTCTTCACGAAGAACGCTGTGACCTACACCTCGCCCGTCATCGCCGGCGGTTTGGTTGCGCAACTTCAGTACGGTATGTCCAACACTGTTAATGACAGCAGTGCCGGTTCCATGACGGCCTGGAGCCTGAACTACGTTGCCGGCCCCTTGGCGCTGCGCGCAGCGGGTCAAACGCGTAATGAAGCTGCTGTCGGCGCTGCCAACTCCGGCTCCAACGCGTCTTCGGCAGCTGCAATTGCACCTGCCAAGGAAGCTACGCTGGTCGGTGCTTCTTATGAGTTTGGTCCAGTGAAAGTCGCCGCAGCCTGGGTCAATAGCAAAAACGCTACCACTTTCGGTGGTGCCAAAGTTGACAGAACCGCGACTGAACTGGGTGTTTCGTACCAAGCTACGCCGGCTTGGCTCCTGGGCGCCAACTACATTTCCGCAGAAAGCAGCACGCTGACCAACCTGCAAGCGCGTTACTCCCTGAGCAAGCGCACCACCTTGTACGGTCAGTATGGCTCGGCTGCGAATGATAGCGCCGGCAAGGTTCAATTTAATGCGCTGGCAACCAACACGGGTAATGCCCCGGCAACTGATCTCGGTGGCTCTGCTGCCGTTACCAATGCGACCCAGTCCGGCTACAACTTCGGTATCATCCACACGTTCTAATCTGACGCTGACGCAAGTCAGCTGAGATTTGAATCACAAAAACCCGCTGCGGCAACGCAGCGGGTTTTTTTATGCGTTGCTTACAGCGCGTGAAGTCAAGCGCAAACTAAAGCTCGAGGTTATCAATCAGGCGCGTGCTGCCCAAACGCGCTGCGCCCAGAACCACCAGCGCATCGCCGGCTTGCGGCACTTGCAGGTCGCTGCGCCGGCGCACGCTCAGGTAGTCAGGTTGCCAGCCGCGCACGCGCAGGGCTTGAATGGCGCTTTCTTCCAGCGCCGGCAAACGCGCCGCCAGGGCGTCGCCTGCGCCGAGTGCCGCGCGGCCCAGAGCCTGCAATGCCATCGACAATTGACCGGCTTCCATGCGCTCAGGCCCGGACAAGTAGCCGTTGCGCGAACTCAGCGCCAGATTGTTTTCAGCGCGGCAGGTCTCGCCACCGACCACCTCAAGCGGCAGGGCAAACTGGCGCACCATCTGGCGAATCACCATGAGCTGCTGGTAATCCTTTTTTCCAAACACCGCCACACCACGTGCCTTTCCGGCAAACACACTGATGAAGAGCTTCATCACCACGGTGGAGACGCCGGAAAAAAACCCCGGGCGAAACTCGCCTTCGAGGATGTTGGCAATTGCCGGGTCCGCTTGCACCGTGAAGGTCTGCGGTTGTGGGTACAAATCAGACTCGCGCGGGGCAAAGAGGACGTCGCAGCCGGCCTCTTTGAGCTTGGCACAGTCGGCCTCCCAGGTGCGCGGGTAGCTCTCGAAGTCTTCTTGTGGCAAAAACTGCAGGCGGTTCACAAAAATGCTCACAACGGTGCGGTCGCCCAATGGTTTGGCTTGCTGCACCAAGGCCATGTGGCCGGCGTGCAGGTTGCCCATGGTGGGTACAAAAGCGGGGCATTGGGCGCTGGCCAGATGTTGGCGGAGTTCGTCAATGGTGCGGGCGATCAGCATGCGGAACTTCTCGAAAAAAATGGACTACCAGGCGTGCAGCGTGTTGTCAGGGAATTGTCCCGCTTTGACGGCGGCAACAAAAGCGGCCATGGCCGCCTGGACGCTGGTTTGGCCGGTCATGAAATTGCGCACAAATTTCGGGTTTTTGCCCAAATTAACGCCCAGCATGTCGTGCATCACCAGCACCTGCCCGGCCGTTGCGTTGCCGGCCCCAATGCCGATGGTCGGGCAGTTCGGCAAGGCGGCGGTGATGTGTTCTGACAATGTTGCGGGCACCATTTCCAGAACCAGCAGGCTGGCGCCGGCGCTTTGCAGCGCGAGGGCATCCTGCTTCAACTGGGCGGCGGTGGCCTCGTCGCGTCCCTGGACGCGATAACCGCCCAGCGAGTGAACGGACTGCGGGGTCAGACCCAAATGGGCACAGACCGGGATGCCGCGTTCGACCAGAAAACGCACAGTTTCGGTGGTCCAGCCCCCGCCTTCGAGCTTGACCATGTGGGCGCCCGATTGCATCAGCGCACTGGCGCTGCGCAAGGCTTGCTCACGCGACTCGTGGTAGCTGCCAAAGGGCAAATCGCCAATGATCCAGGCGACGCCTTGACCCCGGCGCAAACCACGGGCCACGCTTTCGGTGTGATAGCACATGGTTTCGAGCGATACGCCCACGGTACTGGCCAGGCCCTGGCAGACCATGCCCAGCGAATCCCCCACCAGGATGCATTCCACGCCCGCCGCGTCGGCCACGGCGGCAAATGTGGCGTCATAGGCGGTAAGCATGGTGATTTTTTCACCCCGCGCGCGCATGTCGCGCAAGCGCGGCAGGCTGATGGGTTTGCGGCTGGGCAGGGGCGACGCCGATGGAAAAGTACCGTAAGCGGTGGCGATGGTTGCGTCACTGCCCGTCGTAGAAGTGCTGTTCATGGGTATTGCGCCGAGTGTGTTGGTTATCAAGTACCGGCCTGAAGCATACTTTCTAATTTAGCGCCGGCGCGGCTCAGCGGCAGTTGAATGTCAAAAAATACCTTAAAGCGCCGCAGCCGGTTTTTTTGGCCTGGACAAGACGGCGAGGCAGCGGACTGTTGTAAACGTGCCTAAAGAAGGCCGGGGCAAACCCATGATTAGGGTCAATTTATTGACGCCGAAAGACGCTTGCGGGTATTCTTGTCACCAGGGCGTAACACGTTTCGCATTGCGGTATGAATCGTCGGACAAGCAGGTTGAAGTTGTCCGCAAAATTAAAGCCAGTTGCTGGTCTCTTGCGGCCCAAGCAACCGGGCCACTGGATTAGAGGCGACAAACTGCGAACGTGCCAAGTACCCATTTTTTTTGTTCCTCTACTTTGAAAGAAACTACTCATGATGATGAAGAAACTTATCCCCGCTGCCGCTCTGCTCGTGGTCATGGGCGCTGCCCAAGCCCAAGTTGCTGTGTACGGCTTGATCGACGCCAGCTATGGCAAGAATGAAACCTTTGGTGACACGGCTGCCACTTTCCATTCCGGCGGTGACAACGGCAGTTCGCAAGGCAACTCCACCAGCAAGTTCGGCATCAAGGGTACCGCAGACGTGGGCGGGGGCTACAAGGCCAACTTCAAGCTTGAATCCGGTGGCATCACCAGCGATGGCGCAGTTAACGGTGCGCTTTTTAATCGTGCAGCCTGGCTAGGTTTCTCTGGCGCCTTCGGTGAAGTGCGCCTGGGTCGTCAGGACAATGTTCCGTTCCAGACCCTGGTTGGTTTTGACTTCAACGGCGCCTCCAACGCTGCTTCGGCCCAGATGCTGTCCCTGGCTACACCATGGTCGCTCAATGGCCGTCAATCGCGTTCGCTGCAGTACATTGCACCGGCCATGGGTGGTCTGGGTGTGCAAGCCGGGTATGTTCCTGAAGATGCGGCTGCTGGTACCAAGGCAACCTACTCGCTGGGCGCGACTTACACGGCCGGCAAACTGACTTTGGGTGCTGCCAGCGAAAGCGCACGCACTGCTGCTGGAACGAGCTTCTCTGGTTTTGCCGCCAGCTATGACTTTGGCGTTGCCAAGGCAGAAGTTGGTTACGCCAATGGTGGCGTTGGCTTTACGGGCTACAACGTTGGTGTTTCGGCACCCGTGGGCGGCTTTACGGTTGGCGTAACCTATGCCAAGAATGACGATGCAACCGGTGCAGCTGCAACCGAGTTCTACATCAACCGTGAAATCTTCAAGAACACCTACGCCTACCTGGATTACGCGACCCTGGACAAGTCCAACGCAGCGTTTTTCAAAGGTAACACCTACGCTCTGGGCGTGATCTACGTTTTCTGATCGGACGCTGACGCACGTCAGCTGAAGGTTTGACCGTCTAAAGCCCCGCTGCGGCAACGCAGCGGGGCTTTTTCACGGGTGTCGCGCCCACTGGATAATGGCGGCATGAACCAACTTGACGCACTCAAACAATTCACCACCGTGGTTGCCGACACGGGCGACTTCAGGCAGATTGATGCCTACCGGCCGCAGGATGCCACCACCAACCCCTCGCTGATTCTCAAGGCGGTGCAAAAGCCCGAATACCGCTCGCTGTTGAGCGAGACCGTGGCGCAGTACCGCGGGCGCGAACTGAGCGAACTGATGGACCGTTTGCTGGTGCGCTTTGGCGTTGAGATTCTGTCCATCATCCCGGGGCGGGTTTCGACCGAGGTTGATGCGCGCCTGAGTTTCGATAGCAGTGCCACGGTCGTGCGTGCCGAGCGTCTGATCGAGCTCTATCAGGCGCAGGGCATTCACATTGACCGCGTGCTGATCAAGGTGGCCGCCACTTGGGAAGGCATTGCAGCGGCCGCGCAACTGGAGCGCAGGGGCATCCACACCAATCTGACGCTGCTGTTTTCGTTCTGTCAGGCGGTGGCCTGCGGTCAGGCCAAGGTGCAACTGATCTCGCCTTTTGTCGGGCGCATTTACGACTGGTACAAGCGGGCCGCCGGTGCGGCCTGGGTTGAGGCCGACAACGCTGGCGCCAATGACCCTGGCGTGAAGTCGGTGCGCCAGATCTACAACTACTACAAGCACTTTGGCATCGCCACCGAGGTGATGGGCGCGAGCTTTCGCAACGTGGGGCAAATCACGGCACTGGCCGGTTGCGACCTGCTGACCATCAGCCCCGATCTGCTGGCCGCGCTGGCCGCCAGCAAGGCGCCGCTGGAACGCGCGCTCGATGCCACTGCGGCACGCGCACTCGATTTGACGCCGCTGAACTACGACGAGGCGGGCTTTCGCTTTGCACTCAACGAAGACGCGATGGCGAGCGACAAGCTCAGTGAAGGCATCCGCGCATTCTGTGCCGACGCTGTGCGGCTTGATCAGCTGCTGCTGGCGGCCTGAAACCCGATTCAAGGAGTCCTTATGGAACGTATTCGCTGCGACCGCACCGCCACCTGGCGCGGGTTGCAAAACCTGTTTGCCAACGGCGGCCAGACTTTCGATCTGCGCCGTGCCTTTGCCGACGACGCCGGGCGCTTTGCGGCCTTCAGCCAAAGCGCGCCGCATGTCTTTGCCGATCTGTCGAAAAACCTGCTGGACCGTGAGGCGCAGCGCCTGCTGTTTGCGCTGGCGCGCCAGTGCGGACTGGAGCAACACCGCGATGCCATGTTTGCCGGTGAGACGATCAACAACACCGAGCAGCGCCAGGTGATGCACTGGCTGTTGCGCAGCCCGGCGGCAGCGGGCTTGGACAATCTGACGAGTGAACGCGCGCAAGTGCATACGGTGCTGGACGCCATGCTGGCCTACGCGCAAAGCGTGCGCGCGGATGAGACCATCACCGACATCGTCAACATCGGCATTGGGGGTTCCGACCTGGGGCCGCAGATGGCAGTGCAGGCGCTGGATTCGTTCGTGCTGCCGGGCAAACGGTTTCACTTTGTCTCGAATGTGGACGGCCATGAACTTGATGCGGTACTCAAACGCGTCAAGCCCGCCAGCACGCTGTTCCTGATTGCGAGCAAGACCTTCACCACGATCGAGACCATGACCAATGCGCGTTCGGCGCGGCAGTGGTTTGAGGCCAACGGCGGCAGCGACATCGGCCGGCACTTTGCTGCGCTGACGACCAATGTGGCGGCGGCCAACGCCTTTGGCATTCGCACGACCTTCGGCTTCTGGGACTGGGTCGGTGGCCGTTACTCGGTCTGGTCGGCCATCGGGCTGCCGCTTGCGATTGCCATTGGCGAGTTGGGCTTTCGCGCGTTTCTCGCCGGCGCGCATGAGATGGATGAACACTTTCGCCGCGCCGCGCTGGAGAGCAATCTGCCAGTGCGTCTGGGCCTGCTCGATCTCTGGTACCGCAACTTCCACCGTTTCAGCAGCCGCTCGATTGCGCCTTACCACAGCGCACTGCGGCGCTTGCCGGCTTATCTGCAGCAGTTGGAGATGGAGAGCAACGGCAAGTGTGTCGACGCCCACGGGCAGGCCCTGCGTTTTGGCACGGCGCCGGTGCTGTGGGGCGAGCCCGGCACCAACGGCCAGCACGCGTATTTTCAGATGCTGCACCAGGGAACAGACACCGTGCCAGTTGAGTTTGTCGCGGTCAAAAACCCTCGGCATGATTTGGCGGGCCACCATGAACTGCTGCTGTCCAACGTGCTGGCGCAGGCGCAGGCTTTGATGGTGGGGCAGCGTGATACCGGTGGCCACAAGAATTTTCCGGGCAACCGGCCCAGCACGTTCCTGCTGCTCGACGAGTTGACGCCGACCACGCTCGGCGCCCTGATCGCCTTGCAGGAACACCGCGTTTTTGTCAGCGGTTCGCTCTGGGGTCTGAACAGCTTTGACCAGTGGGGTGTGGAACTCGGCAAGGTGCTGGCCAAGGATGTGCAGGCCCGTTTGCACAGTGGCGATATCGAAGGGCTCGATGCTTCGACGGCTGGCTTGTTGCAGCGCTTGCGCTAGGCGCTGCAAGCCTGTAGCCCATGAACCTGGTTTTCGATTTTGGCGCGGTGCTGTTTGACTGGCAGCCGGCGCAGTTGGTGGCTGAATATTTCCCGCAGCAGGCGGCGACGCCAGCGGCGGCCGCGCAGTTGGCGCATGGCATTTTTGGCCACACTGACTGGCACGAATTTGATCGTGGTGATCTGACCCTGGACGCTGTTGTTGCCCGCACCGCACAGCGCCTGTTGCTGCCACAGGCGCCCGTGCAAGCGTTGATTGCGGGCATCGGCGATGGTCTGCAACCCAATGAGGCGATGCTTGGCGTGCTGTCGGCTTTGTCACAGCGGCGCGAGCAGCGCGGCGACCTGCGCTTGTACTACCTCTCGAACATGCCAGTGCCCTATGCGCGCACGCTGGAGCGCAAGCACGTCTTTCTGCAGTGGTTTGACGGCGGCATTTTTTCTGGTGACGTGTTGTGTTGCAAACCCGACCCGTTCATCTACCAGATGCTGCAGACGCGCCATGCACTGGCACCAGCGCTGACCGTGTTCATTGACGATTTGCAAACCAATGTCGACGCCGCCAGTGCCTTGGGCTGGCACGGCATTCATTTTGTTTCGGCGGCGCAATTGCAGCGAAGTCTGGCAAACTTGCTGGGTCAACATTCTTAGGAGCAACATGAAACTCGTACGTTATGGCAAGAGCGGCAAAGAAAAACCCGGTCTGATCGACGCTCAAGGTGCGCTGCGCGATCTCAGCGCCGTGATCCCGGACTTAGGGCCGGCGCAACTCAGCGATGCGGCACTGGCGCGTTTGCGCCGAATCAAACCTGAAAGCCTGCCATTGGTGCGCGGTAAGCCGCGCCTGGGTGCGCCGGTTGCTGGCGTTGGCAAATTTATTGCCATCGGTCTGAACTATGCCGATCATGCGGCTGAAGCCGGCATGCCGATTCCGAAGGAGCCGGTTGTGTTCACCAAGGCCATCAGTTGCATTCAGGGGCCCAACGATCCGGTCATGCTGCCCAAGGGTTCGGTCAAGACCGACTGGGAAGTGGAACTCGGCGTGGTGATCGGGCAGCGTGCGCGTCATGTCTCGCAAAAGGAGGCGCTCAATTTTGTTGCGGGCTACTGCGCCGTCAACGACATCAGCGAACGCGAGTTTCAGATCGAGCGCGGCGGCACCTGGGACAAGGGCAAAGGCTGCGACAGCTTTGGCCCGCTGGGCCCCTGGTTCGTCACGCGCGACGAAGTGCCCAATCCGCAAAAGCTCGCGCTGTGGCTGGACGTCAACGGCCAGCGCATGCAAACCGGCAGCACCAAAACGATGATTTTCGGCATCGCCAAAATCGTGAGCTACGTCAGCCAGTTCATCACCCTGATGCCCGGCGACGTGATCACCACCGGCACACCACCCGGCGTCGGCATGGGCCGCAAGCCGCAACTGTATTTGAAAGCCGGCGACACCATCGCCATGGGCGTTGAAGGCCTGGGCGAGCAGCGCCAGACCGTGGTGGCGTTCAAGCGCTGAGATAACGAAGCGCAACAAAAAACCCGCGAAGCGCAAGCCAAGCGGGTTTTTATTTTGTGGCGCGAACTACAACCTAGTTCGACGCAGCATGAGGAAATATTGGGGTCGGACACCGATTTCGCGAAGCGAAACTCGGGCTCTGACCCCTTTATTTCCGTCAGGCAAGGAGCTTTACATGCCCATGCCGCCCATGCCGCCCATCCCACCCATATCCCCACCACCCATGCCG
>CAITXW010000104.1 GCA_903896425.1 uncultured beta proteobacterium
AGGGCCAGGAGGCTGCCGGGCGTGGCTGGCACCGGTGGCAGCAGGACCGCGCCGTAGCGGCAGGCCTGCGCCATGAGCTCAATGTGCCCCAGATGCAGGGGGGCTTCGCGCACCAGCAACACAAGCCGACGGCGCTCCTTCAAACACACGTCGGCGGCGCGCGTCAGCAGATTGTCGTTGTGCGAGTTCGCAATCTCCGACAGGGTCTTGATCGAGCAGGGCGCCACGATCATGCCGGCGGTGATGAACGAGCCGCTAGCAATGGAAGCGCCAATATCGCGATGGGTATGCACCACGTCGGCCAACGCCTCCACCGCCTGTACCGTCCAGTCGGTCTCCTCGGCGATGGTGCGCTTGGCCGAAGGCGAGAGCACCAGGTGGGTTTCGATCTCGGGGATGTTCTTGAGCGCCTCCAGGGCCCGAATGCCGTAGAGAGCGCCCGAGGCGCCGGAGATGCCGATGATGAGGCGTCGCATGGAAGTCCTTTTTCTGTGAGTGGGTTTACTGCTCGACTTTCCACGGAATGATCCAGCTCTCGAGCTCGTTCAGAAACAGGCTGAACAGATAGCCGATCACCGCGATCATGAGCAAGCCGACATACATGGTTTCCACCGAGAGGATTTCCCAGGCGTTCCAGATCATGTAGCCGAGCCCGCTCTTGGCCCCGATCATCTCGGCGATGGCGATGAGGATGAGCCCCATGCCGACCCCGAGCTTGATCCCCGACATGATGAATGGCAGCGCGCCCGGCAGCGCGATGGTGCAGAACATCTGCCAGCGACTGGCCCGGAAGTTCTTGCCGACATCGAGATAGATCTTGTTGATCTCGAGCACGCCGGCCACCGCATTGATGCAAATGGGGTAGAACATGCCGATCGCCACCATCACGATCTTTGACGCTTCTCCCAACCCGAAAATGAGCAGGATCAGCGGAAAAATGGCGCTCTTGGGGATCGGGTAGGTGGCCGCGATGAGCGGGTCGATGGCCGCGCGCACCGACCGGGACAGGCCCATCATGATGCCCAGCACCAGCGCCGGGACGCCGCCCAGGAGAAAGCCCCAGAACAGCCGCTGTAGGCTGGCCCAGGTGTTGATCCACAGCACCCCGGAGTCCACCAGGGCGAGCAGTGTATGGAAGATGGTGCTGGGCGCCGGAAAGAAGCGCGTGTCGATCAGCCCCGTGCGGGCGGCGATCTCCCACACCAGCAGCAGCAGCAACGGCGAGACGATGCTGATCAGCCGGTCGCGGTTCCCTGCGTTGAGCTTGAAAGCGCGACGGGCGAAAGGTCCTCTCAACGATTTGTTCATGCTCATGGCCTCTCCATGTTTTCGGCTTTAGACTTGGCGTGCTGCACTTCCTCACGCAGGTAACCCCAGATGGCGTAGACGAGTTCGCCGTATTCCGGTTTGGCCCGCAGTTCCAGCACGCTGCGCGGGCGATCGAAAGGCACGTCCACGATGGCCTTGGTGCGCCCGGGATGCGCGGTCATCACCATGATCTTGTCACCCAGCGTGACCGCCTCGTCCACGCTGTGGGTGATGAACAGCACCGTTTTCTTGGTCTCCTCC